>JAJDAG010000074.1 GCA_029262005.1 Candidatus Zhuqueibacterota bacterium
AATAAAGAAAATAACCAAGGGCAAACAACGGATTGTTGACATCCGGCCTTTGGTGCGCGAGATCGAAGTTGTGCAATCGACCGACGCGCTGCAATTGCGCATGATCCTCGGTGCAGGTGATCGGGGAAGTGCCCGTCCGGATGTTGTCGTCGAGGAAATATATGGCGCCCCGAAAGATTTTTTCGAGATTCGGCGGGAGCGATTGTTGCAGGAATGCAAGGGAGAACTGGTTTCTCCGCTTGATTGATGGAGTGAAGAAGCGGACTTCGGGCGTTTTGTTTCAGGTAGAAATGAGAAATGCAGCGAGACCGTTACAAAATGTCTTGCTTTGGCTTTGGGATTTTATACCTTGCTAGGATATGAATAATAAGTGAAAGGTTTTAGAAAGTCAGTATTACTATGCGCCTGTTTTTTAAATCGATTGTTGTGCTTTTGAGTTTATCGATAAGTTGGATTGTCGTTACTTTGCCCAAAGGGCAATCAAAAAAAAATCCTAAACATATCAGAATAGCAGTGCTAAATTTGCACTACCAAAACCCCAATGGTGACATTTTACCGAAGTTAGTTGCAGACATTGATGCCGACATAGCGGTTTTACTGGAGTACTCCGGCGAAAATTTCAACAAACAACAAACCCACTCATTGGGCTATCGGTTTATTGATTCTAAGGCTAAAAACAGCCCATTCGGCATTGCACTTATTGCAAAGTCACATATTAGGGGAGAATTCAGAGTGATGCCTGAACTAGGCGAAAGCGCCTGTCCTTTCCCGTCAATTGCTGGAAGGCTCGATTACAATGGCTTTGAATTCAGCCTGTTGGGGATTCACGTGCCACCACCCGTACCTACCTGCGAATTTGCCACATCTTCCACAATACTTGATTACGCAGACATTATCAAAGACGGAAAACTCAAAATGGATATCGGTCCAGCAAAAAAGGGAGGCTTGGTGGTTGTTGCAGGTGACCTGAACGTATTCCCGTTTGATGAATCTCTAAACGCAATTAAAGCTGCAGGAATGGTTGATAGTTACGCAGCAGCGAATTGGCGCCCTGGTCCAACATGGTCACCCTTTAGCTTTACACCGGCGGTCGCACGGATCGATTATATTTTTGCATCGAAGTACATAACGATCGCCGATTCTTTCACAGTCACAATTCCAGGCTCAGACCACCGTGGGGTCGTGACAGACGTGGTTATATTATGAAGGTATTTTGTCTGAATTTCAAAGTTTGTGAATTAAAATCAATTTTTGTAAATTCAATGTTGCGACGTGCTAAGCACCAATCGAAAATGAAACCGCGTGAGGATAAAAAATCATGAGACAATCACTGCTGTTCATTTCTGTCATCGTGTTTTTCGTACTACTAGTTGGGTGTGACGATAATTCGGTGGATTTTAATTCCCCGATAATTACGGCATTTGATAACACGCCGGTGGTCGCTAACACTTTGAACGCCTACACTTTTACGGTCAGTGCAAATGACTTCGCACTGACCAGAGTTGACTCATTATCTTTTGATACGGATTCACTGGTGGTTACGCTCACTTTGGCAAGTCATTCTTCAGGTGGAGGGGATATCTCTGTTGTTACAGCCAATTCTACAACAATATTCTCTGAATCCTTGAACGCAAACAAAGTGTTGGTCAAAACCGATGTTATTGGAAATATTCCGAAGGCTGTTTCGGTACAAATGTCGGATTTCACCGGGAGTGTATCCTTTGTTCTGGCAAAGCAGGAGTAAATAAAAAACCGAACAAGGAAAATATAACTCGTACGTTAACCTGATGTGAAATGTTGTAAGCATGATTTTATCATTGGTAGCTTAACAAAACTAACCTTGAAAAAGGGGATGATTACGGTATTGTTTAGCTGTAATTGCTTTTATAAAACAAAATGAACAATAATAATTACCGGGCATCATTCTACACCCTTGGCTGCCGCTTAAATCAAGCCGAAACTTCCTTGATCTGCAACACTTTCAAGGAGAAAGGTTATGCTATCGTCAATTTTGGCGCGGCAACGGATGTTTGTGTCATTAACACTTGCACGGTCACAGAGCAGGCAGACGCAAAATGCCGTCAGCTTGTGCGCCAGGTGCTGAAAAAATCACCCGATGCATTTGTGGCTGTAGTTGGTTGTTACTCGCAAATGGGGGCGGAAGCGCTCCGCCGCATCAATGGCATTGATTTGATTTTAGGCACTGAAGATAAAATGCGGGTTGCAGAGTTCATTGATGTGCCGCACAAGCTGCCGCAGGCGCTCGTGCACAACGGCCGCATCAGCCGTGAAGCGTTTACCATCAGCTCGGTTGGCAATTATGAAAACGCCACGCGCGCCAATTTGAAGGTGCAGGACGGTTGCGATTTTATGTGTACATTTTGTGTCATCCCTTTTGCTCGTGGCCGTTCCCGCAGCCGCGCTTTCTGGGATATTCAGCGCGAGGCCCTGGCATTGGTCGAGCGCGGCCACAAGGAACTGGTTCTCAGCGGCGTCAATATCGGTACCTATGAGTTTGAAGGCAAGCGCCTGTTGGATGTTATCAAAATGCTCGAAAGCATCGATGGACTTGAGCGTATCCGCATCAGCTCCATTGAGCCAACAACGATTCCGGAAGCGTTGGTTAACCACATGGCTGAATCGGAGAAGCTGTGTAATCATTTTCATATTCCGCTGCAACATGGGGATGATGCGGTTTTGAAAAATATGCGGCGTTTTTACAGCATCAATGAATACGTTGATTTTTTAGAATATGTGCAAAAACGCGTTCCTGATGTCTGCCTGGGTACGGACGTCATGGTTGGCTTTCCGGGTGAAGATGAGCAGGCGTTCGAAAACACGCGCCGTTTGCTGGATGCGCTGCCGTTTGCCTATTTTCATGTATTTTCATTTTCGGAACGCGGCGGTACCCCGGCGGTGCGAATGGCGGATAAAGTGGAGCACAAAATCAAAAAACTGCGTAGTGAAACTTTGCGGGTTTTATCCAGTGAAAAGAAGCAACGTTTTTTTACAGCGCAGCTTGGCAAGCGGATGCGGGTCTTGATGGAAGAGCGCAACGCGTCCGGCCTGTATCAGGGTTTTACAGATAATTATGTGAGGGTTGCTGTTGAATCGGAGTCGGACCTTGACAATTGTTTGCTGGATGTGACCCTGCTTGGCATGGCTGAAAAACATGTTGTTTCCGGAAGAATTTATAACAGGCAGCCAGCAGAATACATGCGAGACTCAGTAACAGTATCTGTTTAGAAGAGGTTATTTGCGAGTTTATTTAACCAAGTTTTTGGCTTTCGGTCTGTGCTATTAAACCCGGTTGCTTAATATAAAGCGAATTATGAAAAAAGTATACATAGAAACATACGGCTGCCAGATGAATGAATATGACACCGAGTTGCTCAAAAGCATTCTGGTAAGCAAAGATTATGAGTTTACAACCAGCGAAGATGAGGCGGAAGTTATTTTTCTTAACACTTGTGCTGTGCGTGAGAATGCACATTCCAAAATTTATGGACGCCTTGGCGAGCTGAAACATTTAAAACAGAAGAACAAGAAGTTGGTCGTGGGCCTGCTGGGTTGCATGTCGCAAAACTTGCGGGGTGATCTGGATCGAAGCGGCCAGTTAATCGATATTTTTGCCGGTCCGGACAGCTATAAGCGCATACCCGGCATGATCGATTCTGTGCTGGACACAGGCAAGCGTGCCTACGATTTCAGCCTTTCTGAGTTCGAAGATTATGGTGATGTTTACCCGAAACGTGTGCCCGGCATCAATGCCTGGATTGCCGTGATGCGCGGCTGCGACAATTTTTGTAGCTTTTGTGTGGTGCCCTACACACGCGGTCGCGAGCGCAGCCGCTCGGTGGAAAATGTGGTAGGGGAAACTCAAAAACTTGTGGAAGATGGCTTTCGACAAGTCACACTTCTGGGACAAAATGTCAACTCTTATCGCACAAACGGGGGCGATTTTGCTGATCTCATGCAGGCTGTGGCAGCAGTCGATGGTATTGAGCGCGTGCGCTATACTTCGCCGCACCCCAAGGACTTTCCGGAAAAATTTCTTAAAGTGATGGCTGAGAATCCTAAGATTTGCAACCATGTTCACTTGCCCCTACAGGCAGGCAACAATCGTGTACTTGACCTGATGGCGCGTACTTACACCAAAGAGAGCTTTCTTGCTCTGGTCGAACAGATTAAACGAACCGTGCCCAATGTGACATTAACCACCGACGTTATCGTCGGCTTCCCCACTGAAACCGATGCTGAGTTTGAAGAAACGCTCGATGTGATGCAAGCGGTTGAATTCGACTCTGCTTTCATGTTTAAATATTCAGAACGCAAAAACACCATCGCGTACAAGAATCTCGCAGACGATGTACCTGCAGAGAAAAAGACAGAGCGTATTGTGCGTCTTTTCGATTTGCAGAAGGCCAACTCATTAAAGCGCAATCAGGCTGATATTGGCAAGGAAGAAGTGGTTCTAATTGAGGGGCCAAGCCGGAAGAATGAGGACGAATGGATGGGCCGTACAGATGGAAACAAGATTGTTGTTTTAGATAAAGGCGACTTCAATCGGGGTGATTTGGTTGAAGTGAGCATCAGTGGAGCGAGCGCAAACACGCTTTTTGGCACAGAATCAACTGCGAATTGATAAACTTGAGGACTTGTTGAAATGGCAAAATTTCAGAGTTTGGATTTTTATGATATTGATTCATCACTTTCGGATGAGGACCGTCTTATTCGTAATACCGTCAGAGAATTTGTTGACAATGAGTTTATGCCTTTGGTACGGGAATATTATCGTAAAGGCGAATTCCCTGACCAGTTGATCCCACGCATCGGCGAATTGGGTTTGCTCGGTTCAAACCTCAATGGCTATGGTTGTGCCGGACTCGGTGCCATCGCTTACGGATTAATTAATCAAGAATTGGAACGCGGCGACAGCGGGCTGCGGAGTTTTGCTTCAGTTCAGGGCAGTTTGGTAATGTACCCAATTCATGCGTTTGGCTCTGAAGAGCAGAAAGAAGCATGGCTGCCTCGTTTGGCTGCCGGTGATGCCGTTGGTTGCTTTGGCCTGACAGAACCTGATTTTGGCAGTAACCCTGGTGGCATGCGGACGCGCGCCGAAAAAACAAGCGATGGCTGGTTATTGAATGGTGCCAAAATGTGGATCACGAATGGGACGCTTTCTGACATCGCAGTTGTTTGGGCGCGTACGGAAGACGGTATTCGAGGCTTTCTTGTTGAGAAGGGAACAGAAGGTTTTGAGACAAAAGCCATGCATGGCAAACTCTCTTTGCGCGCTTCCGCCACATCAGAACTGCTTTTTGAAAATTGTCTGATTCCGGAAAGCAATATGCTACCCAAAACCACTGGTTTGGGCAGTGCTTTGAAATGTCTGACGCAAGCGCGTTATGGAATAGCCTGGGGTGTATTGGGTGCTGCGATGGCATGCTACGACGAGGCTTTGAATTATGCAAAAGGCCGTGTTCAGTTTTCAGGAAAACCTATTGCCTCCCATCAACTTGTACAGGAAAAATTGGTTTATATGCTAAATGAAATCACAAAGGCCCAATTGCTGGCGTTGCAATTGGGCAAACTGAAAGATGCTGGTAAGGCAAACAACGCACAGGTTTCACTGGCAAAACGAAATAATGTTCACATTGCGCTTGAAACCGCAAGGCTTGCCAGACAAATCCTCGGAGCCAATGGTATTTTGGATGACTATCAGGCCATGCGCCACCTCTGTAATCTTGAGACAGTTATCACATACGAAGGGACGCATGATATTCACACGCTCATTTTGGGTTCAGAAATCACAGGATTGCCTGCATTTTCCTGATAAATTGATATGAAAATCACAAGTGGACCAATGCTCAATGCGGGGAAAATATGATGAACCTTTACGATAAAGATGATGGTTTCAAGCGGTTTACTTTGGAAGAAGCCAATGCTGCATTAATAGGGGTGATCGCTATTACTGAAAGAGCGGTTGCGGCCCTTGAGTCGGTACGAGTCCGTTTTGGTGTTGATAGGGATACATTTGTTGATCACGAGGAACCTGAGTTTGAGAAAGAGGCCAAAAGTATACTCGAAAATTGGTCAAACGAAATCATGGCATTGGGTTGTTATCCAAAAGGATATTTTACAGTGGACTTCAAGTCACCCATTCCAGATACACTTTTGTGCTGGACTTTTGGTGAGCAACAGATTACCCACACTCACAAAATTCATGAGGGTTTTAAGGATCGCCACCCTATTCAGGGGGAAGCTCAAATCGGATTTGAGCAAGCACTTAATTAGAGTTACGCAACGCTAATACCGAAGTGTATATTGCATGTTGGCGGCATCTGTTTCGCTGTAAATGTAAGCCGGTGTAACTGTTGTGATTTGCCTTGATTTTTCATGGATGAGTGAGTATATTCTGTGGCATTAAGAGCAGGTGTTATGGAAAGTTCTAAAAAAAGTGGACTAAAAGTTAGTCAGAAATTGGAGTTGATACTGGCACTTTTTAGCCGGAAGTCTATTCGACCTGTGCTCGACAGTTTGACTGTTCAGCAGTTGGTTGAAGCACACTCCTTTGTATGGGATAAACTGGTTGAAGTGCACTATTTGATCCGGAATCGAGATTTTTCCAGAGAAGTCATTACCAAGCAAATGGTGCCTTCCGCCGAGTATCAACGGCAACAAGGCTGTGACTTGAGGCTTGACTATTGCAAAGGTGTTGAGTGTATCTGGTCAAATCCAGGATGCGCAGGCAATAAGGTCAAAAATAACATGGAAGTTATGGCCGTCACTATCAACGGTTATATTGCGGACTGTGCGTCAAAGCAACGCAATGGGATTGAAGACAATAAGGAGATTAAGGCCTGGCACTAGCTTGATATTTGGCGCCGTTTATATGTAGGCGGGAAATCAGGCAGGAAAGTGGTCGCATATCATGAATTTATTTGAAAATTTACCATTACTCATTGCGCTGGCTGTAGGCTTTATGGGTTTAGGATGGATGGCAGCATATTTGATTTCTGCAAGTAAGATTCGTGACGCCCGGAGTCAAGCGGAGATTATTGAATCTGATGCTGTTAAAAGCGCTGAGCGAGTAAAACAAAAGTACGTTCTTCAGGCTAAAGAGGCCTGGTTCAAAAAACGAGATGAACAAGAAGGTCAGTTAAAGGCACGGCTGCGCAAAGTTGAACAAACCGAACGAGAATTCGATCAAAAGACGAAAAAACTCCTGCGTAGTGAAAATGAGTTGGGGCAGAGAGAGAGTAGTTTAAAGGCAAGAGACCGTGAGTTCATAGAGCAGCGTGAGGCGTTAAACACCAAGGAAGAACAGTTGCGCCGTATCATTCAGGAGCAGAACGCAGTGCTTTCGCGTATCGCACAAGTGAGTGTGGAAGATGCGAAAACGCGACTTCTGGAAAACCTTAGAAATGAGTATAAAGCCGAGGCTGCTCAAATTTACAAAGAGCATGTAGAAAAAGCCAAGGACAATGCCAATCGGGATGCCAAGAAAATTGTCACGATGGCCATTGAAAGAAATGCCGCGGATCATTGTGTCGAGACCACGGTTTCGGTTGTTCCGCTTCCTTCTGAAGAATTAAAAGGCCGAATTATCGGGCGGGATGGCCGCAATATTAAGGCGTTCGAAATGGCAACCGGTGTGAAAGTGATTGTCGATGATACACCTGAGGCGGTGGTGCTCTCTGCCTTTGATCCTGTGCGCCGGGAAGTTGCGCGGTTGGCACTGCTTAAGATCATCGGCAGCAATCGAATCCATCCGCAAAGGATTGAAGAATTTGTACGAAACTGCGAAAAAGAAGTTGATCGTGTTATTTGGCGGTCTGGTAATGAGTTGGTTGCCAGAGTTGGAGTCGGCCGTGTTCATCCGGACTTGATTCGTGTTCTTGGCCGACTTAAATTTCGCAGCAGTTATGGGCAAAATGTGCTCCGACATTCAGAGGAGGTCGCGACTTTGGCCGGCGCAATGGCGGCTGAATTTGATTTGGATATAAAATTGGCAAAACGTGCCGGCTTATTGCATGACATCGGCAAGGCGACCAGCCAGGAGGCCGAAGGCACCCATGTGCAGATCGGTATTGAAATCGCCAAAAAATTTAAAGAAGGCCCGGTTGTAACTAATGCCATCGCATCGCACCATGAAGATGAACCAAAAACATCGCTCATTTCTGTGTTGGTTGCTTGCGCTGATTCTATTTCCGGTGCCCGTCCAGGCGCCCGCCGCGATACACTCGATGGTTACATAAGGCGCATCGATAGTTTGGAGAAAGTCGCTGATTCATTTGATCTTGTGCGGAAGGCTTATGCGATCTCTGCTGGCAGAGAGGTGCGTGTGATGGTTCAGTCCGATAAGGTTGATGATGCGCAAGCCAACCTATTGGCCAGGGACATCGCCAAAAAAATTGAGTCTGACCTTGAATATCCTGGACAAATAAAGGTAACAGTTATTCGTGAAATCAAGGCTGTGAGTTACGCTTAGTCAGTCTGCTGGAAATTGAATTTAACCGGATTTTTGAATGAAAGAATTTTTACCCAAGATAAATTCACCTGCTGATCTGAATAAGCTTTCTGTCGAAGAGCTGGGGCAGTTGTGTAACGAAATAAGAGAATATTTTGTTAATGTTGTGACCAGTGTTGGTGGACATTTTGCTTCAAGTCTTGGGGTGGTGGAATTGACTACCGCCCTACATTATGTTTATGATACACCCAATGATAAAATCGTTTGGGATGTCGGCCATCAAGGGTACGTACATAAAATACTAACCGGGCGTCGTGAAGAACTGAAGACCATTCGTCAATACAAAGGCATCAGTGGTTTTCTGAAAAGAACTGAAAGCAAATATGATGTGTTTGGTGCCGGCCATGCAAGTACATCTATTTCAGCAGCTCTGGGTTTCGCAGTGGCCCGCGACTTGAATGGAAAGGACAACAAAGTCATTGCGGTAATCGGCGATGGCGCGTTGACAGGTGGCTTGGCATATGAGGCGCTCAACAATGCGGGCAGTATGAACAAAGATATTTTGGTTGTCCTTAATGACAACCAGATGTCCATTTCCCCTAACGTTGGCGGCATCTCCCGGTATTTAACCGAAGTCACAACACACCCGCGTTACAATAAAATTAAGGATGAGATTTGGCGGCTCACCGAAAAGATGCCATTTGGCAAACGGCGATTGCGCAGATTTGTCCGAACGATAGAAGAAAGTTTGAAAAACCTCATCGTTCCAGGTATATTTTTTGAAGAATTGGGCTTTCGCTATTTTGGGCCAATCGATGGTCACGACTTACCCGAATTGGTTTTGACTCTCCGTAACCTGAGGGAAATCAAGGGGCCGAAAGTCTTGCATGTTTTGACCAAAAAAGGGAAGGGAGTAGACTATGCTGAGGAGGATTCGGTAAAATTTCATGCTGTATCACCGCCGGCGAATCAATCTGCAGGCGACAAAAAGGCTGTTCTTAAACCACCTTCGTATAATCAGGTTTTTACAGATACGTTGATTGAGCTTGCATCCGAGAATAATCGCATTGTTGCTATTACCGCCGCCATGGCAGAAGGTACCGGACTTGTCAATTACCAGAAACAAATTCCCAAGCGTTTCTTTGATGTTGGCATTGCCGAAGGGCATGGGGTAACTTACGCCGCCGGGCTTGCAGCAGAAAATTTCAGACCTTGCGTGGCAATTTATTCGACATTTTTGCAGCGGGCCTATGATCACATTATTCATGATGTTTCGATTCAACACTTGCCGGTTGTATTCGCGCTCGACCGCGCCGGACTTTGCGGAGCAGATGGTCCGACACATCATGGCGCTTTTGATTTGTCTTATCTATGCACTGTGCCGGACATGATTGTGACTGCCCCAAAAGATGGGGATGAGCTTCGAAATTTGCTCTACACGGCCTTTGCTCAGGAAACGAATTCATTTGCAGTTCGGTTTCCCAAGGACAGTTGCATAACATTAACAGAGGGACATGCGTTTTCCGAACTCCCAATCGGTTCATGGGAAGTTTTACGTGCGGGGCAAGGAATCGTATTGCTGGCGGTGGGCAGCATGGTGGCCCCAGCGATGAATGCTGCTGATAAGTTAGAAAAATTGGGCCATGCTGTTGGGGTTGTAAATTGTAGATTCATAAAACCACTTGACCAACCGTTGCTGAATAAATTGGTCAAAAAGTATGAACATATAGTGACCATTGAGGAGAATGTTTTAAGTGGCGGCTTTGGTAGTCAGGTTGGTCAATTCCTGACGCAAAGCAAGCTGAATGTAGGTTCTTTGTCGCAACTGGGTCTTCCTGATGGCTTTGTGGAGCATGGCTCACGTTCAATTTTGCTGGAGAATGTCGGATTGGCGCCTGATAAAATTAAAGGCACTTGTCTGGAAATATTAGACGTAAACAATAAAGTGAAGTCAATTTCAATTAGTTAAGGAGTTCAATATGGTTGCAAAGAAAACCAGAGTTGCTTTTGCCATCACTCTGATTGTGGGTGCGTTACTGTGGCTTACAATTGGTAGTTTTGGTGATAACATGCAATATTTTGTCACTGTCAATGATGTCAGCTCCATGAGTCAGGAAGAGCTTGAGCAGGGTGTTCGTGTGAAGGGATATTTGGTCCCCGGGTCCATAGAAGAAACACCGAATAGTCTGGAAATATTCTTTACGTTAATCGAGAGTGGTGAAACCATGCGCGTCCGTTTCGATCAGGAACGGCCCGATACTTTTGTAGATAGTTCAGAAGTGCTGGTTGAAGGAAAATTTACAGATGCCGGCTATTTTGAGGCGAAAATGTTGATGGCCAAGTGTCCGTCAAAATATGAAACAACAGATAATTATGATATTAAGGATTATGACCCGACGACGCACCAAACGGCGACAGAGGGCACAGACTAACTTCAGCTAACTTGAATTATTTATCAACCGAAACGAACGCTGAGTTCACAAGGAGTTTTCAAAAAAACAGAGCAAGTAAAATAATACAAGCGGGTGTTATCTGTATTCTCCGCGTTTAAAAACCGGCTTTGGGTTTGACTATTTGCTTAGGTGCTGTAAATATATAAGATCACAACATAATTTGTCTGGATTTGCGACTTATTCAGGCAAAAACCAATCAGGAGTAATTTATGGCTGACATTGGACACCTTATCCTGGTGCTTGCTCTTGCATGCGCTAGTTTTTCCATACTGGCCGCCCTCACCGGTGCGTATAAAGAACGTCTGGATTTGATTCAATCCGGAGAGAACGCAGCAATTGCGGTGACAGGGCTCTTAACTTTGGCAGCGTTGCTGCTTTGGCAACAGATATTGGGCCATGATTTTCACAATGATTATGTTGCCAGTTATTCTAACCGTGCAATGCCTGTTTTTTATGTTTTCTCTGCATTTTGGGGAGGGCAAAAAGGCTCTTTGCTGTTCTGGGGATGGCTGCTATCACTTTATTCCGGCCTGACCATTTATTTGAATCGTAACAAGCACAGGGAGTTGATGCCCTATGTAGTGGCAACCTTGATGCTTGGAGCCGGCTTTTTCATTTTGCTCAATGTTTTTGTTTCGCCGCCCTTTGAGAAACTATGGCAAATGGCCGATGGTCGTGTGATTCGTGCCCTCGTCAAACCACTTGGCGGGATAGCATTTGCACCAGCAGATGGACGCGGTCTCAATCCTTTGCTCCAGCACCCGGCCATGGCAATTCACCCGCCGGTTCTTTACCTTGGTTTTGTCGGTTTTAGTGTACCATTTGCGTTTGCTATTGCTTCGTTAATTACGGGTCGTTTGGATAGCCAGTGGTTGCACACCATCCGTCGTTGGACCCTGGTACCCTGGTTTTTCCTCGGTATCGGCATGTTGCTGGGTGGCAAGTGGGCATACATGGAATTGGGTTGGGGCGGTTACTGGGCCTGGGACCCGGTTGAAAATGCAGCGCTGATGCCATGGCTTGCCGGCACAGCCTTTATTCATTCGGTTATGATTCAGGAAAAGAAAAACATGCTTCGTGTCTGGAACATGGTTCTTATTCTATTAACTTATTTTTTATGTGTTTTCGGGACCTTTTTGACGCGAAGTGGCGTCATTTCTTCGGTGCATTCATTTGCCAAATCCAGTATTGGTGCCTGGTTTGTGGCTTACATGGCACTTTTGATTATTGGTCCAGGGATTCTGCTTTTCAAGCGCTTGCCTGAATTGAAAACAAAACACCATTTTGATTCAGTAATTTCTCGGGAATCAGCATTTTTGATAAATAATCTCGTCTTCCTTGGTGCGTTGTTTGCCGTCTTTTGGGGAACGATTTTTCCTCTTGTTACCGAAGCAATCAGAGGGGTAAAAGTAACGGTGGCTGAGCCGTTTTTCAATACGGTTATTACGCCAATGGGATTGTTTTTGTTGTTTCTTACAGGTGCAGGGCCGCTTGTTGCATGGCGCAAGACTTCGACAAAACTCTTGAAAAAGATCTTTTTACCGCCGACAATTGTTTCCTTGCTTGGCTTAATCGTGTTCCTGGTTGCCGGCATAAGACATGTTTATGCACTCATTTCTTTGACCATGTCAATTTTTGTTGTAGCAACAATTGTTATTGAATTCCATCGCGGGGCCCGGGCCCGTATGCGTAATGGCGCAGAGGGGTATTTTCAGGCCATAATTCGACTGTTTCTGCGCAACAAGCGCCGATACGGGGGGTATGTTGTGCATTTTGGTATGGTTGTTATGTTTGTTGGATTCACCGGCAAGGCCTTTGACATTGAAAAGGAAAGTCACCTGAAGATTGGTGAAACCATGCAGATTCGCGGATATGAGCTAAAGTATATCGACGCCAATACCACGGAAGATGCAAACAAAATTATTTGGCAAACAGAGATGGATGTTTACAAGAACGGGGAAAAGGTTAAGACAATCTACCCAAATAAACATTTCTACAAAGTTCAGGAACAACCAACAACGGAGGTCGTTCTGCGCTCGACATTGTTGGAAGATTTGTACGTTGTGCTGGCCCAACCAAACGAGGACAGAAGTGCTGTTTTTAAAGTCTACATCAATCCACTTGTCAATCTCGTTTGGCTTTCCGGCTTGATTGTCACACTTGGTACCTTTGTTATTTTGCTACCCGCGCAAACGGAAAAACGCGCAGCGCGAGTCCAGGTTAAAAAATCACAGCCACTTGAGACTCCGGCATAAGAAGTGTGTATAAAAACTAGCGACAAAAAAAGCCCGGCCTCTATCAGCCGGGCTTTTTTTGTTAATTCCCTCCATATTCTTCAAGACCATTTTTACAACAAATGTCTGCCTGCACACATCCCAACTGCTCAGGCAATTTGACTGCCGTCTGCCCACAGTAAAGTTTTGAAAAAGTAATAAAATTTAGGCTTGACAAAGAGATGTTGCTTGTCTATATTAAACCCGACTAAATTGGTCGTGTTTAGGAGCCATTGGATGTTAAGAATTTCAAAAAAGTCCGAATACGGAATTATGGCGTTGAAGCATTTGCTGAATCAACCTGCCGGTACGTTTGGCAGAGCAAAGGAAATCGCTGACATATACAGCATTCCATCTGAGGCACTTGCAAAAATATTACAAACGCTGGCTCGAAAAGGCATCTTGAAGTCAATTCAGGGAGCGCGTGGTGGCTATGTGTTGGCCAAATCAGGCGACAACATCAAACTTTCTGAAATTATTGAGTGCATTGAAGGGCCGGTTGGGATTGTTGATTGCGTAACATCCGAGCCGTGCGGATGTGTACAAATTGACAATTGCACAATTAGTGATCCGTTCAGGGTGATTCAGGAGCAGTTTATGATTTTTCTGTCAAGGATTTCGTTATTGGACATTAACAATGAAATGGAAATGCGGCAAGTAAGCTGGCAATAGTGAATTACTAAGTTTGTGGAGATCTCAGATGATTACAGTCACTGAAAAAGCAATTGGCGAAGTAAAACGACTCATGACCGCTGAGGGGCCGGAATCGAAATCGGGCTTGAGAGTGGGCGTTAAGGGCGGCGGCTGCTCCGGACTCAGTTATGTTTTGGATTTTGTCAAAGAGGCGCGGCCGGACGACAAAATGTTGGAATTTGACGGCATCAGAGTATTCATTGATCCTAAAAGCGCAATTTATCTGCGAGGCACGCAACTTGATTTTTCTGATGGATTGAACGGAACTGGGTTCAATTTTGTCAATCCCAATGCACAACGAACGTGTGGTTGCGGCAGCAGTTTCAGCATGTAGGTTTGTTTAAATGAAGTCTGGCTTGGAGTTTGTTGGTTTAAGGAGTTTTTGATGAGCACAGAACAAGAGACAATAGAAGAATTTACTAATAGCGAATACAAGTGGGGCTTCACCAGCGATCTCGACACTGAGCTTGCTCCCAAAGGGCTCAATGAAGATACCGTTCGATTTATTTCTGCCCAAAAAAATGAACCTGAATTTTTGCTTGAATGGCGCCTTAAAGCCTTTCGCTATTGGCAAGATATGCAGGAGCCAAAGTGGCCCAACGTTAAGTATGCAGAAATTGATTTTCAAGATGCTTATTACTATGCGGCGCCAAAGGAACAAAAAAAGCTCAACAGTCTTGACGAAGTTGACCCCAAGATTCGGGAGACATTTGACAAGCTTGGCATCTCACTGGATGAGCAAAAACGTCTGAGCGGTGTTGCCGTGGATGCCGTCATTGACAGCGTTTCCGTGGCAACGACTTTCAAAGATGAGTTGATCAAACAGGGCATCATTTTTTCTTCGTTTTCGGAGGCCGTGCATGAGCACCCAGAACTAATAAAGAAATATCTGGGTTCGGTTGTGCCATACACTGACAATTTTTACGCTGCCTTGAATTCGGCTGTTTTCAGTGATGGCTCTTTTTGCTTCGTGCCCAAAGGCGTTCGCTGTCCAATGGAATTGTCCACCTATTTTCGCATCAACGCTGCCAATACAGGCCAGTTTGAACGCACCTTGATTGTTGTTGAGGAAGGCGCCCATGTCAGCTATCTCGAAGGCTGCACCGCACCCATGCGAGATGAAAATCAATTGCACGCTGCAGTCGTCGAAATTGTGGCGCATAAAGACGGCGAGGTGAAATACTCAACGGTGCAAAACTGGTATCCAGGGGATGAAAACGGCAAGGGTGGCATCTACCATTTTGTTACGAAGCGTGGCATTTGTCATGAAAATGCCAAGATTTCCTGGACTCAAGGAGAGACAGGCTCGGCCATCACCTGGAAGTATCCGAGCGTAATTTTAAAGGGTGATAATTCAATAGGCGAGTTTTACTCTGTTGCCTTGACGAATAATTTTCAACAGGCTGACACCGGCACAAAGATGGTTCACCTTGGCAAAAACACAAAAAGTACCATCATTTCAAAAGGCATTTCCGCCGGTAAAAGCCAGAACTCCTACCGTGGTTTGGTGCGGGTGGCAAAAAATGCAGACAAGGCCCGTAACTTTTCACAATGTGACTCATTGCTTATTGGCGACCGCTGCGGTGCACACACATTTCCTTATTTGGAAATTCACAACAAGAATGCCCGTATTGAGCATGAGGCTACGACTACCAAGATTGGCGAAGATCAGATTTTTTACTGTAACCAGCGCGGTATTGACACTGAAACTGCCATTGGTTTGATTGTCAATGGCTACTGCAAGGAGGTGTTCCGCGAACTGCCAATGGAGTTTGCCGTCGAGGCACAGAAGCTACTGGAAGTCAGTTTGGAAGGCAGCGTAGGTTGAGGGACTGCTGCCACGTAAATTTTAAAGTGAAGTAAGGAGAATGTGCGTCAATGTTAAGTATAAAAAATCTTGAAGTGGAAGTAGCAGGTAGCCGGATTCTTAAAGGTTTGAATTTTGAAGTCAAGCCCGGCGAAGTACACGCAATCATGGGACCCAACGGCGGTGGTAAGAGCACTTTGGCAAGTGTATTGGCCGGCCGTGAAGAATACGAAGTGCTGGCCGGCAGTGTTGAGTATAATGGAAAAGATCTGCTCGAAATGGCGCCCGAAGAACGAGCGCGGGCGGGCGTATTTTTGGCATTTCAATATCCCGTTGAAATCCCCGGTGTCAGCATGTCCAATTTTATGAAAACTGCTTTGAATGATGCGCGTGAAGCACGCGGAGAGGCCGCGCTGGATGCCATGGAATTTTTTGCTTTGATCCGTGAGAAATTGAAAATAGTGAATATGAATGAAAAATTTCTCAGCCGTTCAATTAATCAAGGATTTTCCGGTGGGGAGAAAAAGCGAAATGAGGTTTTTCAGATGGCCGTGCTGCAACCACAGTTGGCAATTCTGGATGAAACTGATTCCGGACTCGATATCGATGCGTTGCGAATTGTATCTACCGGTGTAAACACACTGCGCAGTAAGGACAATGCGTTTGTTTTGATAACGCACTACCAACGGCTACTGAACTATATTGTCCCTGACTTTGTGCACGTGCTGGTGGATGGAAAGATTGTTAAATCCGGAGATAAGAGCCTGGCTTTGAAACTAGAGGATCAAGGCTACGACTGGCTCACAGACGAACTCGACGCGCCGGTTACCATCTGAGAGATGTCGTTCTGGCGGATGGTGCAGCAAGATGCGGATGCGACAAAGCCGCTGCTGCGAGCCGGGCGGAATGCATTACCTCAATAATAAAATGCCTAAGGTAAAAAACGATAAGAATCTATGAAAAAGGTAAAAATAAATCGGGAAGAACAGATTAAGTGGTATCTGTCGGATTTCGCCAGATTTGCAGAACGTTTGAATGGCGGCAGCCAATCAACACTGCACGGGACCCGCAAACAAGCCATTAAGCAATTCTCGAAACTTGGGTTCCCCACGACTCGCGACGAAGATTGGAAATACACAAGTGTTGACTCTCTTTTAGCAGAGCGTTTTAATTTATCAACAGCAGCAAGCAATGTTTCAGACAGCTTCATCAAACCCTTGATGTTTGAAAAAAGCGCTGAGAATACCCTTGTGTTCATTAATGGGCATTACAGCGAAGCGTTGTCAAACTTGCAGTTGAATATACCGGGTTTGGTGGTTTCAAGCTTGGCTGCAGCAGCAGAAAAACACAGTGAACTGGTGTCCCGCTATTTAGGCAGATATGCCGATTGCGAAGCTCAGGCTTTTGTTGCTTTGAATACCGGCTTTGTTTTGGATGGCCTCTTTATTTATGTTCCGGACAACATCAGTGTTGAACAATCAGTTCATGTGATTCATCTCGCTGATCCGGATGCGGGGCCCTTTATTTCACATCCGCGTTCGCTTGTTGTTATCGGCAAAAACAGCGAGCTGAAGTTGACTGAGAGTTACCACAGCAAAGGGGACGGCAGCTACTTTAACAACGCTGTGAGCGAGTTTGTTGTCGATGAAAATGCCAGGCTTGACCATGTGAAAATACAGGAAGAAAGCGAGGCTGCATTTCATGTTTCTTACACGCAGTTTCAGCAGGAACGCCACAGCGTGATTTCGACGGTGAATGTTGATTTGGGCGGTTCTCTGGTCCGCAACAATTTACATGTTTTATTGAATGACGAAAATTGCGAAACGCATCTTATGGGCTATTATATGGGCCGGGGTCGGCAGCTTATTGATAACCACACATTCGTGGATCACGCTATGCCGAACTGTTTCAGCAACGAATTGTACAAAGGAATTCTCGACGATAAGGCGCAGGGTGTGTTTAATGGCCGGATTCTCGTGCGCCAGGATGCCCAGAAAACCAATGCGTTGCAGTCCAACAAGTCTTTGCTTTTGACCGATGATGCCGTTGTCAATGCCAAGCCGCAGCTTGAAATCTTTGCCGATGACGTAAAATGCACGCATGGTGCTACAATTGGTCAATTGGATGAGGAGGCGCTGTTTTACTTGCGCGCCCGCGGCATCAGCGAAGAAATGGCCGGGGCCATGCTCAGACACGCATTCGTCGCTGATGTCCTGCAGAGTGTAAAAGACGAGGATGTACGCGAACGCCTCGATGCAAAAATAATTGAGAGATTCACACTTGCGAAAAAAACGAATACTAACTGCGAATAATTATGTCCGACTTGCTTGAAGATCATGCGGTGGCTGAAGCCGTTTTTTGCCCCATTGATGTTTTTGACGTAGATGTGATCAGGGATGATTTTCCTATACTGCGCCGGCGCATTCACGGCAAGCATCTGGTGTATTTGGACAATGCAGCCACGACGCAAAAACCGCAAGTGGTGATCGATGCTGTGCAGGAATACTATGAACAGCAAAATGCGAATATCCATCGTGGCGTTCACTATCTAAGTGAACTTGCTACGCATTTGTATGAAGAAACCCGGCAAAAGATTCGTCAATTTATCAACGCCGGATCTGATAAAGAAATTGTTTTCACCCGTGGGACCACCGAATCAATTAACCTCATCGCTTCGTCTTATGGGAAGGCCAAGATGGGTCCCGGAGATGAAATTATTATTTCTACTATGGAGCACCACTCCAATATTGTTCCATGGCAACTGTTGTGTGAGCAGGTTGGCGCTAAACTTCGGGTTATTCCCATTGACAACGATGGCGATCTTGTTCTGGAAGAATACTACAAGTTGCTTTCAGAAAAAACCAAGCTGGTTTCCATTGTCCACATTTCCAATACTTTAGGCACAATTAATCCAATCAAGGAAGTCATTTCTGCAGCACATAAACATGATGTGCCGGTCGTCGTGGATGCCGCCCAATCGATGGCGCATTTGCGCGTGGATGTGCGTGAACTGGATTGTGATTTTCTGGCATTTTCCGGACACAAAATGCTCGGGCCCACCGGCATTGGCGTGCTTTATGGTAAAGAAGCGTTGTTGAATGCAATGCCTCCGTATCAGGGCGGCGGTGATATGATTCTCTCCGTCTCGTTTGAGAAAACCACTTTCAACGAACTTCCTCATAAGTTCGAGGCGGGCACCCCCAATATTGCGGCTACCATCGGACTTGGCAAGGCCATCGATTATTTGCTGAGAGTCGGCCATGAGAAGATAGCAGTACATGAAGACAATTTGCTTGAGTATGCAAACGAAGCGCTTGCAGCTATTCCGGAAGTCAGAGTAATAGGCCAGGCTCGGCAAAAGACGTCGGTGATTTCATTTGTGGTCGATGGCGTGCACCCACACGATATCGGTACCATACTGGATCAGAATGGTGTTGCGGTGCGAACGGGCCATCACTGCACACAGCCATTGATGCAGCGGTTCAACGTGCCTGCAACAACACGTGCATCTTTTGCACTTTACAACACGCGTGAAGAAATCAACCATTTCATTGAAGCCATTTATGGCGTAATCAGGTTGTTCAAATGAGCGAAGAGCTTCGCGAACTCTATCAGCAAGTCATTTTGGATCACAATCGGCATCCAAACAATTATAAACAATTGCCTTGTCCCACGCACACGGCCGAAGGCTACAATCCGTTGTGTGGTGACCGAATTGTGCTTGCAATGGCGTTGTGCGGAGACATCATAAAAGAGATTGGCTTTCAGGGTTCAGGCTGTGCCATTTCAAAAGCGTCTGCTTCAATTATGACGTCTGCCGTGAACGGCAAAACAGTAGGTGAAGCAAACATTCTTTTTCAGAAATTTCAGACCATGATTACCAGCGATCTTGGCACTCGGCTTGACCGGGTTGCATTGGGGAAGTTGGCTATTTTTGCCGGCGTGCGTGAATTTCCTTCCCGGGTAAAATGCGCTTCTTTGGCATGGCACACATTGTTATCTGCTTTAAACGAGCCGGTCTCGACTCAATAACTGCTCTTTTGGCCGGTGTTAATTTGTTTAATGTTACTCAGAGGCACAGTTATTCAATTTCAAACCGAACAGTTTTAATCGTCTTTTGCTATCCAGGGAAGTGGGTTCTGATAACAGACACTGACCGTCGTAATCAATCATTCATAAAGAAATTTCAGGCATAGTGCAAATGGAAATACAAAACCCGGAAAATGAACTTCAAAAGAAAGTAATTGATACAATCAAAACATGCTATGATCCGGAAATACCGGTGAACATTTATGAGCTTGGCCTTATTTACGAAATTGATATTAACAAAGAAAACCATGCACATGTCAAAATGAGCTTAACCTCACCGGCATGCCCGGTTGCCGGCAGTCTCCCTGGTGAAATTGAAGCCAAAATTCTCGGGATCGATGAAATTAAAAAGGCGCGCGTTGAAGTGGTCTGGGAACCGCAGTGGACGCCGGATATGATGAGTGAAGTCGCCAGATATGAGCTTGGCATGATGTAGGTACATTTTTGCGACAAGTTACATATAGCAGAAGACAATCGTCAAGCATGCAAAGCACCCGCACAATTGCGGCACAGTATCCTCCGAAACAGCTACCGGAGTCACGGATTTTCCCTTCCCAATCACTGAAATCTATGCTTCATTCTTCACTTATAGGGTTGAATAGCAAGTGCGAAACTTGAGCAAATCACAATTGGCAAATGCAGAGCATCATTATTGTATTTTCATGGCATGAACCACTGCAAAATTGTCTTGAATTTTCCGCAGTAAATCCCTATTATTTTAATTCAGGCCGAAATACTGAACAGCCTTTGTTTAATGAGAATATCCATGATTATCAAGTAGTGTAGCAAAGATGTTCTGTTTACGTTTCAACCAAACTTAAGGACAGTGCAATGATTGATTTCAGCTTAAGCGACGAGCAAAAGCAATTGCGTGATCTGGCGAAAGAATTTACTGACAACGAAATCAGGCCGGTTGCGGCTGCATGCGACAAGAATTCTGAATTCCCGACTGATCTTTTCCGCACGGCCTGGGAAATTGGTTTGGTGAATGTCCAGATTCCGGAAAAGTTCGGCGGCCTTGGTCTGGGCGCGCTTGATGATTGTCTTATCGCTGAAGAACTTGGAGTGGGTTGCACCGGCATCAGTACTTCGATGATGTCGAATATGCTGGCCGAAGGGCCGCTACTTGTTGCCGGCACGGATGCCCAGAATAAAAAATATCTTGGCGGCATGGTGGATGAGTTTTCTTTCTGTGCCTACGCAGTAACGGAGCCGGATGCCGGTTCTGATGTCGCCGGCATTAAGACAATCGCCAAAAAAATGGGTGATGATTATGTTATCAACGGTCAGAAAATGTGGATCACCAATGCCGCACAGTCTAAATGGTTTTTTGTACTGACATATACTGATCCACAGGCCGGTTACCGCGGCATGACAGCTTTTATTGTGGACGCAGATTCGCCTGGAGTTAGTTTCGGTAAACATGAAGAGAAGATGGGGCAGCGTGCCTCAGACACGCGTGGTATCACCTTTGAAGATGTAAAAGTGCCTGCGGCCAACCGGCTCGGCAATGAAGGTGATGGCTGGAAAATTGCCATGGCTGCATTTGACCATTCACGTCCGGTAGTGGCTGCCTCTGCGGTGGGGCTGGCCCGCGGGGCCACGGAAGTCTCGATTGAATATGCCAAAGAGCGCAAGGCCTTTGGCGCGCCAATCGCCAAACTTCAGGCGGTTAGTTTTATGATTGCTGATATGGCGATGAGCACCGAAGCTGCGCGGCACCTCGTGTGGAAATCGGCGTGGAAGGCTGACAATGGCCAACGCAACACTTTAGAAGCTGCTTACGCCAAAGCGTTTGCAGCAGACACGGCCATGAAAGTTGCCACGGACGCGGTGCAGGTTTTTGGCGGTTACGGCTATTCAGCCGAGTACCCGGTTGAGAAAATGATGCGGGACGCCAAGATATTTCAAATTTATGAAGGAACCAGTCAGATTCAGCGTGTGATTATCGCGCGGGAATTGCTTGCAAAGTAAAGGCACATTAATGGCTAAAAAACTCATCACATTGAAGGTGAACGGCTCGCCTCACGAAGTGGCTGTTCGTGAATACGACGTTTTGCTGGATGTTATTCGTGAACACTTAAACTTAACGGGCACCAAACGCGGTTGTGATTTGGGCACTTGTGGCTGCTGCGCCGTGCTGGTTGAGGGCCGGGCCAAATTGGCTTGCCTGACTTTGGCGCTTGAATGCGTTGGCCGGGAGATAACAACTATTGAGGGGCTGAAGTCGCAGGTGATTCACCCTTTGCAAAAAACATTTGCTGAGGCCGGTGGTTCTCAGTGTGGCTTTTGCACTCAGGGTTTTATTATGACAGCCAAGGCATTGCTGGATGAAAAACCAAATCCGAGCAGGGCTGAAATTGAAGAAGCCATTTCCGGAAATCTTTGTCGCTGCACGGGGTATATTAAAATTGTCGATGCAATTGAGATGGCTGCAACTGAGATGCGCGGCAGTTGAAACAGCATTCGTTGAGCGAATACTCACGGGAAGAATTTTGCCGTAATTGACTTTGGGAACGGGTGGCAACCGTATCGAGCGGAGGGCGACCCCGCACACCGTTGCCCCGCCGCAATGCGGGCACATTTTTTGGGCGCGATTCCGGTTGGCTGCGCGGTGAATTTTTTGATGCTGTTCAACGCGGGACAACGGGGGAGGAGGCGCACGCAGCCCGCGAAGGACCCCGCAGCCCCAAGCACGCCATAGCAATTCCAATCGTTGAGGTTGGGGCGAGGAGGCCGTAGCGGTTGCAAAAAATAAACAGGCATTTTAGGAAAGGGCAGATTGTGAAGGCGCTTGGGTTTAGTGTTTCAAAGCGAGGAGAAGAATAAATGAGCAGCAATTCAGCGAACGGGAATGGCATTGTTGGCACGCGGGTGCCGCTGATTGACGCACTCAAGAAAACCACCGGCGAGGGTTTTTACACCGATGATATTAAATTGCCGGGCATGATTGTGGGTAAGATTTTGCGCAGTCCGCACCCACACGCACGCGTGAAACGGATTGATGTGAGCAAGGCTGAGGCGCTGACCGGAGTGCATGCGGTCTTGACCGGTGACGAGCCGGGCGCGCAGAATCGATTTGGCGTGCTGCCTATTTCCAGGGACGAGATCGCGCTGCCAAAGCCGGGTGCTGCTGGTAGGGCTGGCCGGGTTTTGTATGTCGGCGATTGTGTTGCGGCTGTTGCTGCTGACAACGAAGAAATTGCGCTTCAGGCTTTAGCGCTGCTTGACGTTGAATATGAGATTGTGCCGGCAATTATCCGGGTTGAAAAAGGGCTTGAGAAAACCACAGAACCGATTCAGGATCGCACCAAAGACGGCACGAATGTACATAAAACTGTTGAACAGCAATTTGGCGATGTTGCCGGTGTTCTCGATAATTCTGCACATGTGCGCACCAATGAATTTGAATTTATCGGTGTGAATCATGCTTTCACCGAGCCGATGGCGACCATCGCGCATTATGATGCAGACGACCGGTTGGTGTTATGGTCGGCGCAGCAAGTGCCGCATTATTTACACCGGGCGCTGGCGGATGTCATGGAAATGCCGATGCACCGCATCCGAGTGATTCGGCCCATGGTTGGTGGTGGTTTTGGCGGCAAGAGTGACCCATTTCCGCATGAAATGATCGCGTCGCTGCTTTCAAGAAAATGTCGCAGACCGGTGAAAATTTTGTTTGATCGTGAAGAAGTTTTTTACAATAATCACGGCAGGCATCCCACCAAGACTCGTATTATTGTGGCTGCGGATAAAGACGGCATGCTTACGGCATTGGATGTTGACGCGACCATAGATGGCGGCGCCTGGGGCAGTTTCGGTGTGGTTACAACTTACTACAATGGCGTTTTGGCAATGGGGCCCTACCGGATAGACAATTTTAATTATGCCGGCCGTCGGGTTTACACCAACAAAGCACCGTGTGGCGCCATGCGCGGCCACGGTGCGGTGAATACCCGGTTTTCATTTGAAGTGACACTGGATCAACTTGCCGACGACTTGAAAATGGATCCATGTGATTTGCGCCTCAAAAATCTGCTGCCGGCCAACACAGAGACGATTAACGGTTTTCGGATTACGAGTAATGGCACGCGTGAATGTATTGAGCGCGCCCGTGAACGCTCAGGTTGGGACCAAAAATACGGACAGCTTCCATTTGGCCAGGGCATTGGTCTCTCTTGCGGATTTTATATCAGTGGCAGCGCCCACCGGATTCATTTCAATGAGCTGCCGCATTCTACTGTGCACATTAAAATTGATATGGATGGGGGGGTTACCGTGCATTGCATGGCTGCTGAAATCGGTCAGGGCAGCGATACCATGCTGGCGCAGTGTGTGGCTGAGTCGCTCGGTATAAAAATGGAACGAATTCGAATCTTTTCTGCAGATTCGGATACGGACCCTGTTGATCTCGGTTCTTATTCCAGCCGTGTAACGTTTATGGCCGGCAATGCGGCTGTGCGGGCGGCTGAAAAGATTCGTGAAAAACTGATTCAGGCTGCGGCTCGCAAAACCGGTTACCCTGCCGGCGGCTTTGTTTTGACGAATGAAAAAGTGGTTTACAAGCCCAATCCGGATATCTTCCTGACTTTTGACGAGGCGCTTACGGCGGCGCTGGCAAAGAGTGGCGCTCTGATCGCCAAGGGCGCATACCTCGATCCACCGCCGATTGGCAAACGCAATGAGTTTAAGGGGTGGCGGGCCGGCTTATCGCCAACTTACAGTTTTCAGGCTTATATGGCGCAGGTGCATGTTGATCCTGAGACTTTTGAGGTGCGAGTACAAAAAGTGTGGGCAGCGCATGATTGTGGAAAGGCGCTGAATCCACTAGCGGTTGAAGGCCAGATTGAAGGTTGCGTCCACATGGGGCTGGGCCAGGTTTTGATGGAGGACATGTCGTATTTACACGGCACAATTCAAGGGCCGAATTTTCTGGATTATCGCACGCTTACACCGATGCAGATGCCGGATGTGGATGTTATCATCGTGGAAAGTGGTGACCCGGAAGGGCCGTTTGGCGCCAAAGAGGCAGGAGAGGGGCCGCTGCTGCCGATTCTTCCTGCTGTTGCTAACGCCATTTACGATGCAGTTGGTGTGCGTGTGTTTTCATTGCCGATTACGCCTGACAAGTTGTGGAAAGCAGCCCAGCGACAAGGTGTTAAGATTGACTAAAAAGATAATGACTTTCGGAGGGATTGAGATGAGACTGTTTGCAAAGATTCTAACATTAAGTTTGTTTGGCGCTTCTTTGTTTGCATCACTCGCCTTTGCACAAAATAAAGAAAGCAGTCAGTTGCGGCGGGGCAGACCGGTACACACATATTCCATTGTCGCGCGTGATCCGCAAACCGGAGATATGGGCGTGGCAGTACAGTCCCACTGGTTTTCGGTTGGGTCGCTTGTGACCTGGGCCGAGGCTGGTGTCGGCGCCGTGGCCACGCAGTCGTTTGTCGATCCGTCATACGGACCACTTGGTCTTGAACTCATGCGCGCCGGCCGAAGCGCCGATCAAGCATTGCATGCGCTCACTGTTTCAGACAAACATCCTGAAGTTCGCCAGGTCGCGATGATTGACGCCAACGGCACTGTTGCCGCGCACACGGGTGAAAAGTGTATTCCAGGAGCAGGCCATATTGTCGGTGATAACTTTTCTGTGCAGGCCAACCTAATGCTGGATGATACGATTTGGCCGGCCATGAAAAAAGCTTATGAAGCCGCGGAAGGTGATCTTGCTGCAAAAATGCTGGCCGCTCTGGAAGCAGCACAAAATGCCGGTGGCGATATTCGTGGCAAGCAGTCTGCCGCCATTCTTATTGTTAAGGGCGAGTCCACCGGAAAACCGTGGGCAGATAAAGTCATGGAATTGCGCATAGAGGATCATCCGGCGCCGATCAAAGAACTCAAAAGACTGGTGAAAATGCATCGGGCTTATGACCACATGAATAGTGGCGATCTTGCTATCGAACATAACGATGTCGATGGCGCTTTACGCGAATATGCAGCCGCCGAAGCCATGTTTCCTGACAATTTGGAGATGAAATTCTGGCATGCGCAGTCGCTGGTTACTGCCGGACGAGTTGATGAGTCTTTACCGCTTTTTAAGGAAGTTTTCAGCAAGGACAGCAATTGGGCCACGCTGATACCGAGGTTGCCCGGAGTGAATCTTCTGCCTGATGATGACGCTGTAATAAAAAAAATATTATCTGTTGCGCCGGCCCATAAGGAAACCAGGAAATGAGTTTATGATTTTACCTAGCTTTAAATATCATCAGCCGACAACGCTCAATGAAGCCTTTGCTGTCGCCAAAACATGCAACGGTGATTTCGATTTTATTGCTGGTGGCACCGATGTCTTGCCGAACTACAAGAATCGCCTGAACAATCGCAGTCATGTTATCAGTCTCTCCGCGATTAAGGAGTTGTTTGAACTTGGGGATAGTAAGATTGGCGCGATGGTGACGCTGGTGCAACTGGAAAAAAACGAATGGCTTCTGCAAAATCATCCCGCGATTGCACAGGCGGCTCATTTAATTGCCACACCGCCTCTGCGGGAATCTGCCACTGTTGGCGGCAACATCTTGCTGGACACGCGGTGCTGGTTTTTCAACCAATCCCATTTGTGGCGGGAATCCAAGGGCTTCTGCTTAAAGGCCGATGGCAATGACTGCCTGGTCGTACCGCAAAAGGATATTTGTTATGCGACTTATTCAGGGGATCTGGCGCCGGTCTTCATGGTTCTTGGAGCCTCTTTTCACCTTGCCGGTCCGGCAGGGCGCCGCGAAGTTGCGGCGGCTGATTTTTTTAGACATGATGGTATTACGCGCTACGTAAAGCAGCCTGAAGAGATTTTGACCCACATTTCCTTGCCGGAGAATGCCGGCGAGCTTCGGGCAAGTTACCGCAAGCTGCGTCTGCGCGATAGCATGGATTACCCGGTGATGGGTGCAGCAGTTGCGCTGCGATTGAACGGCAAAATCGTTGATGAGTTGCGCATCGCTATCACCGGCATTGACACCACACCTTTCCTATATGATGATATTACCAAGGGTGTTTCAGGACGTGAGCTAAATTCGGCGCTCACTGCTCAAATTGCCAATGACGTTATGGAAGCGGTGAAACCTTATCGTAACGTGCATTTCACGCCGCAATATCGCAAAGCCATGGTTGGCGTTTATCTCAAACGCTTGCTGCAGGAACTGTCCGGGGACTGATAGTTTCTGCAACCACAGCCTGGTTAAAATTAAAAACCCGGGTACCTGCACGCATTCTGATCTGTTCAGGATAGGTTCAGCAGCCGGATAAAAGCAAAGAATAAAATGCCCAAAAGCATGAAAGCCGTCGTCATTAACGAACATGGCGGCGTTGAAAAACTCAGCTACCAGGACCATCCGCTGCCTGAAATCACAGCAAATGAGGTGCTTGTCCAGGTTAGAGCCATTGCTCTAAATCACCTTGACCTCTGGACGCGCCAGGGTTTGCCCGGTTCGACATTGCCAATGCCGCATATTCTCGGTTCCGATGCTGCCGGCGTTATCGCGGCACAAGGGGAACTGGTGAAAGGCTTAAACACAGGCGATAAGGTCGTTTTGGCGCCCGGCTATTCAAATTGTCATACCTGTCCTGCCTGCCTTGCTGGTAATGACCACCTTTGTTCGCAGTACAAAGTGCTCGGTGCCGGCATTCAGGGTGTCTATGCTGAGTTTGTTAAGATACCGGCAGAGAATGTCTTTCCCATGCCGGTCGGGCTCAGCTTTGCGGAGGCTGCCGCGATTCCCCTTGTTTTTCTCACTGCGTGGAATATGCTGGTGCATCAGGCTCAGGTGCGGCCGGGTGAAGATGTGCTGATTCTGGCCGCCGGTAGTGGTGTTGGCAGCGCCGGAATTCAAATTGCCAAATTGTTTGGGGCGCGGGTTATCGCCACGGCTAGCACAGATGCCAAACTGGCCAGGGCCAAAGAGTTGGGCGCTGATGAATGCATCAATTATGCGGAAAAGGACTTTTTAGCCGAGGCCAAACGCCTGACAAATAAGACAGGTGTTGACATTGTTTTTGAGCATGTGGGCAAAGCAACCTGGGATAAGAGCATCCGTGCGCTCAAAAATGGCGGCCGATTGGTCACCTGTGGCGCCACAACCGGTTACGATCCCACACTTGATTTACGTCATGTTTTCTTTCGGGGCCTCAAAATATTCGGTAATTTCATGGGGCGCAAAAGCGGCCTGGCTGAGGCCCTGCGGTTCTTCCCGCATAAGTTGAAGCCGGTTATTGATACCACCTTTCCTTTACAAAATGCCGCGGACGCACACCGGCTCCTGATGAATCGTCAACAATTTGGCAAAGTGATTCTGACCATCGATTAGCCGGATTGTGTCTGACCCGGAAGCAGCAGGAACAGGTTAGCCACGAATTTACATCGATACCCACGGATTCTTTTACACGACAAAGCGCTTGAAATCACCTTTCCACTCTCAATGAGCGTTCCGGCTTTGATTCCCACCGGCCTCTATTCATACAGCAACCGGGGTTCATTTTGTAAACAATATCTGTTTAAACTTTTAGCGCACAATGATTTTACCATCAGCGAAGAGCCCTGCTGCATATTCACCAACAATGACACCGCTAAACGTCACTCTTAGTTTCATTATCCGTGTTTATTCGTGGCTAAAATTCCCCTTCGTCATAAGCATTCATGCTCAATAGCGGCGAGCCTTTGTTTTTATGAGCGCGGTATTTTAACCGGCGCACCTTTAGAATTGCCGCTTTGCCTCCGATAAATCAAATAATTATCATACTATTCACAAAAGATTGGAGGCTATTATGCCGGTTTCGTATGTTGTAGTTCCAAAGAAAAACCCCAGCGATCCAATCCAGCCGCAGAAGTACTACACTCAGGCCAAAAACTCCGGACGCATCGATGTCCGCCAGCTCGCAAGCGACATCTCGGAGATGTCTACCATCAGCTCGGCGGATACCATGGCGGTGCTTGAGGTTTTGTTGCAGCTGCTGCCGAAGCATATTGCCCAGGGCAAGATTGTTAGTCTCGGTGATTTCGGCGACTTCCGTCTCAGCCTCAAGAGCAATGGCTCTGAAACAGCGGACAAGGTGACATCCGATAATATCCAATCGAATCACCTGCGCTTTCGGCCGGGCAAGGAAATCCGCAAAGTCCTCAATAACGTGGATTATATCAAAGTGGTTTAGCTTGTTGACAGGGGTCGTCACCGTCCGGTGGCGGCCTTTTTTTTCCTGACTTTCTCCTTAAAAATGACACCTGCTTAACAAAAATCCTTCGGGCTTTTTGTTAAGTCCTCCTACCACTTGACCAAAAGCTCAAGGGCTTTTTAACAAGTGATACTAAGTACCTGCAAACACCCTCCTTTGCTTTTTCCCACAACCCCAACGACTCATAAATCGGCCCTGTGCCGCAAAGGCTTGCGGGTTTTGTACGGTGTGCACACTTAAGCCTGTTGTTTCATTAAATCCACAAATCTCAGCAAAGCAAAGACCGGATTAGAAAGAAAAGGTTGTATGGTATTTAAGGCTGATGTTTCGGGAAAGAACCCACCCCTGGCCCCTCCGGGGAGGGGAATTTCTCGGGGCTTTGCCCCTTTGGACTTATGAAGACGAAACCAGAATACGTGACACCTTAACCTTCATTCCGAATAACCCACAAAAGCAATCCCCTCCTCGGAGGGGCCAGGGGTGGGTACAAAAGGTGTCCACCTGGAAGCATATCACTGCCGTGGAGCACACACCAAACAATAGGAAACTGTCATTTCGAACCCGGTGTTATGTGCCGGTGTGAGAACTCCGTCGAAGAATGAATGCCGTTGTTCAAATCAAATTAAAACAAAATTGGCTTGTCATTCCCGCATGCTCTTGGCCGGAATCCGGAAAGAAGAACCTATTCTGGTCTTTAGCACAAAACGTTTTAGTCCATAATTTGTGCTATGACCCGGATGCCCGACTAAAGATTCCGGGCATGACAAGAGCTAAGTCGTGACGTGGAGACCGCAACCTTGTAAGGGTTGCACAAACCATACAGGTCGGCTAAAATGAGACGCTGTTTTGTTGGCCCAATCGTTTTGTTGAACCCTTTGCTGATAACCGTTCATGTGTAATGACGGTTTGTGGTTTTGAATAAACAGGCACGCTTCAGTCATGGACGGGTTTCCGGTCTGTCATTGCGAACAGCGCGTTTCTCAGCGATGGCGGAATCTGCCTGAGAACGGCTGCAGAAGTTCAGTGCCAACCCGTGAAATTGCACTGAATTACTGATTCCCTGGCAGATTTCTCACACCAGCAAAGAACGCCGGGTTCGAAATGACATGGTTGGGTTGGTGCGCATTTACTGCGTTACGGCTTCTGTACGGTGTGCACGCTTAAGTGTGCGCCTGCTCCCATGGTTAAAATCACCACTGCATTTTCTTTGCTGATAACCGTTCATGTGTAATGGGGATTTGTGGTTTTAACAAAAAGCGACACGCTGAAGCGTGCACAACATATCTTTTTTGTTGCTTTGTGTGGGAAATGTTGCTATTATGATACACCTTGTCTCTCACGAACTCAATATTCAATAAGACATGGAAAGGTCAATGAGAATATTTCCTGGTTTGTCCTAAAATACTGCAGTACATAGATTTTCTGTCGATCGCATGGATATTTTTCTTATAGAACAAATAGTTACAGTTAACGTGACATCTGGTAGTTTTTAAACTATGTGAGGAAAAATGAATTCAAAACAACGAATAACTTTGATAATTGGTTGCTGCGCTCTGGCTTTTGCTCTGCACACCACTCCACGTTACCAAGTTTACAAGGATATGAGACTAAAAGGTGGAGAAGTCACTAACTTTGCAAATCGTTATGATTTTGAAGTGGCCGTAATAAGAATGCTGATCGTCGGTGGGTTGACTGTTGCTGGCTACTTATATTTTGCTAAGAAAACAGACTAAGGTAGTTCTATTAATTATAATTGTAGCAATTGCTAAAGCTGACATAGTTAAATGGTTGTTTTTCAGGATTCAAAAAATCTTAAACAGTATTTTCAATCGCTATTAAGCTCATACAATGTTAGAATAGTATCAATCGATGGAGAAGATGGAAGTGGGAAGTCTACCCTTGCTGAGGAAATTTTTTCTATTGTGGATGGCTTTCACTTAAATGTTGATAATAATAGATATCTCGATAAAAATAAAGGTGGGTATGTAAAGCACTTAAAGTATGATATAATAAGATCAGATTTCGATGACTACTTATCAAATGGGCAAATAGTAATTTTCGACGGCGTTTGTAACTTGAAAATACTCCAAAAACTCAACTTCAAGGCAGATTTAAGAATATATGTCAAGAAATTAGTATATGGAATTTGGGGCTATGAGGAGAAACTGGAATATTCTAAAGACATCAAGGAAGTCGTTAAAGAACAGAAGGGCAAACTCAGATGCTTCATGGAGGTTGCGGCGAAGGTCGAGGGTAAAGAATTAGGCTCGTCTGAATCAGGTGAGGAGCCTCTGGCGGAGGAAATTTTGCGATATCATTTCGAGTATAAGCCCAATTTGAATGCTGATATTATTTTTGAGAGAGAGAAGAGTGTGGCGGCATGGTGAATCGCAGGATGAATCAACAGTAATTAAACAGGGTACCCGCAAATGAAATCTTAGAGTTGGCTGGCAAATGGCTTTAACCCGTGCCTGCCTGGCCAGCGCAGTGGCAGCAAACACTGGAGCGCCGCCGGACATCCTGTGCAGGTATAAGAGTTGCTCGCCCATAGGAAATTAGCATTGTCTTAGAAGAACAGGGTTTGTATATTATTGATATGGTCAATGAGAATAAAATAAAAAACGTTGCAAGAAACATGGCCATTGCCGCTAATGCAGAACGCGTCATTTTATTCGGCTCTTATGCACGTGGCGATGCCACGGAACAAAGCGACGTGGATCTCATGATTATCGCGCAAAGTGATTTGCCTCGGTTTAAAAGAAGTCGGGAATTGTATAAACTTCTAAGACCTCACCCCTTTGCTATGGATATTATTGTTTATACTCCTCAGGAAATCGAAAAGGGGAGAAAAACAAAGGTATCATTTGTATCAACCGTTTTGAAAGAAGGCAAGACAGTTTATGTCAGAAGAAATCGAAGTCAGCAAGCAATGGCTAGCGAAAGCTAAAAATGACCTGCTTAATGCCGACAACAATCTAAAGGCGGAAGAAATTCCTTTTGATACGGTTTGCTTCCATTGTCAGCAGGCCGCGGAAAAGCTTCTCAAGGCATACCTGGTTGCCAATAGCGACTCATATCCGACTTCACATGACCTTGTCCTTATTCTTGAAAAAATTCTTCCCCTGAATGCCGGTGCTGAAGTGCTGCGTGACGATCTTGCACTTCTGATGCCGTATGCTGTTGAAATTCGCTATCCAGACGATTGGTTTATGCCAACAGCCGGAGATGCAAAAGAAGCGAGAGAGGCTGTATCACGTGTTTTGTCATGGCTGCAAACGGCTATGCCGGAAGTTTTTGAAACACCCCCCACCGCAAAGTGACGGCGAATCAGGCGCCGCAGCAGAGCGCTAAAAGTGTTGTTGAATTCTGGAAAACCCTGCTCCGCAATGTTAGCGCCGGATGCCCCGGACATGAGACAAAAGATTTTAGTGGTATTTGGTTTTAGCTCGCAGTTTCCTAACGGTCTGTGCCGGTTTGCGTTTTTGCATCAGTCCCCCTGGCAAGAGACTATCTGCTATTGCAACAAACTGAAGGATTGTGCAAACAAATGGTTGGTTTCTTAATAACATCCTCCTTTGCTTTTTCCCATAATCCCAACGACTCATAAACCGGCCCTCTGCCGCAAAGACTTGCGGGCTTTGTACGGTGTGCACGCTTAAGCCTGTTGTTTCATTAAATCCACAAATCTCAGCAAAGCAAAGACCGGATTAGAAAGAAAAGGTTGTGTGGTATTTAAGGCTGATGTTTCGGGAAAGAACCCACCCCTGACCCCTCCGGGGAGGGGAATTTCTCGGGGCTTTGCCCCTTTGGACTTATGAAGACGAAACCAGAATACGTGACACCTTAATCTTCATTCCGAATAACCCACAAAAGCAATCCCCTCCTCGGAGGGGCCAGGGGTGTGTACAAAACGTGTCCACCTGGAAGCATATCACTGCCGTGGAGCACACACCAAACAATAGGAAACTGTCATTTCGAACCCGGCGCTCTTTGCCGGTGTGAGAAATCTTTCGAAGAATGAATGCCGCTGTTCAAACCAAAACATAATTGCAGAAACTCCACTCATGGGCCTTGACGGATTCCTCCGCCGCTGAGAAAGGCGCCGTTCGGAATGACTATTATGGTCTGTGCATTCTTCCCACGCCAAATCAAACCCGCACCAGTACGTAGTGCACGCTTGAGCGTGCCCCTGCACCGATGGTGCAACATAGACTGAAATCCGTTTAAAACCCGGCCTCATTGTGCTGCACAGATTTGTTCTTTGAATGAAAAGGCACGCTGAAGCGTGCACTACATACGTCTTTCTTGTTGCTTTGTAAGCGAAATGTTGCTATAATAATACACGCACTCTCTCACGTATCAATATTCAAACAGGACATATGGAAACGTCAATGAGAATATTCCTTGGTTTATCTCAAAATATAGCTATACAGAGACAAATGATCACATGGGTATTTTTCATGAGTTTTCATATAGTTCGTGTAGGAAATAGATGAGTACATCGCGAAACATCTTGCATTTGCTTGGGGGACACGAGAAAACTTTCTCCCAGAGTTTTACGTTCTACCTTGATGCTATAGATGAGGTCATGACTCTTCAGGGTCAAATTGGACTTGACGCCGACAAGATGATAGCTTTACCCGAACATGACCAAGCCCTTATCAAGACCTACGTATTCCTCGTGGAGTCTGGCAATACGACATGGGCGGCTGCCCTGCGTCTGTTGTCTTCTGGTTTTGCTGCGGATTCGTACGGATTGATTCGTATACTCTACGAGACTTCAGCCCTTCTTCACTATGGTAACTCATCCCCGCCTGAGACGAGAACTGAACTGTACAATGCAATGTTCAAATCAAGGATTCACGAGAGGGAACACCGTAAGAATGAGTGGAATTTTACCCAGATGTGTATTTGTTCCTTTGAAAAAGACAAGCCAGAACTTGCGACTGTTCGTCGGGAACTCAATAATTTTGGTGGACACATATCTCGAGCGAAGATCCTGATGGGCAACCTCACTATCACCGAAAATGTCTCTGCATCTAGTGTTTTCACTCCAAACTGGCGTGACAATAGGTACTTGGCCGGTCTTGACTTCCTCTACTCATTGAACGCACTTATAATTGAAGAGTACGCAATAATGCAAAGGTCCTATGGTGGCCTGCCAGCAGGGACTCAGGAACAACTCACCAGGTTGACCAAAGCCTTCATATCGTCAGTGCGACCGAAGCTTCAAGCAATGATGAAAACGAGTTGATTGGGCTCGTCTTTTTGAACCCAGCATTTGAGCTGAAGAGTGGCGTTGTTAGGATGAGTGTCCTGCCAACAAAATCACAAATGAGAAAGGAATGCCGGGTTCGAGAAGATGAACCCAATCTATTTGACTTAACTGAAGAGGTAGGCAACCGTGCCAAATGCTGAGCACATAAAAATTCTTAAAAAAGGCGTAAGAGTTTGGAACAAGTTTTATAAGAGGAACTGGGAAGTTGCGCCAAGATTCTATGAAGCAGACCTTAGTGGCCTCTATCTGCCCAAAGTAAACCTTCGAGGTGCAGATCTTCGTAAAGCAACTCTATCTAATGCGGAACTTACAGAGGCCAATTTTTTTTGTGCAACACTGTACGAAGCAAATCTTAGCAATGCCTTGTTATCAAAAGCGGATCTTAGTATGACAAATATGGATCAGGCTGATCTGAGCAGTGCTAATTTGAGTGAGGCAAATCTGAGAGAGGCAAATCTCGTGGGTGCCAATCTTAGGGGGGCTGACCTTTTTGGTGCTGACCTTAGCCGAGCTAATCTCAGCGGCGCTGATCTTCGGGATGCTAATCTAACGGCAGCCACTTTAATAGGTACAAATCTTGAACACGCTAATCTTTCCGGCTCCGCGATTTAGGGATTTCTGCCTGGAACTTGAAACTCAAGAATGCCACAGAGACAAATCTTATTATTTCTGATATTCAAGATGGTGAACCGGAACTTACAGTTGATGGAATAGAGGTTGCTCAGTTCATTCATCTGTTACTTCGTAACGACAAGATTCGAGGTGTGATTGATACGATTACTGCCAAGGTCATATTGATTTTGGGGCGGTTTGATCCGAGCAGAAAGTCGGTATTAGATGCAATGCGGCGGGAGCTTCGAAGTCGAGATTACTTGCCGATTATATTCGATTTTGAGAAGCCAACAAGTCGAGATACCGTAGAAACCATTTCAACATTGGCCCATATGTCACGCTTTGTGATCGCAGATCTTACCGAAGCAAAAAGTGTGCTCCAAGAGTTACAGCGTGTTGTGCCTAGTCTTCCATCTGTGCCGGTGCAACCGCTTTTGTTAGATTCTGATTATGAACCTGGTATGTTAGACCACTTCAAGAATTTTCATTCTTTTCTACAAATATATCGATATCGTGATTTGGACGAGTTGGTGAGAGGGCTCTCACAATATGTGATTGAACCTGCTGAGATGAGGGTGAAAAAAGTAAAGGCCATAGTGGCAGAATAGAGCAGTACACTTTTTTGAAAGGCACAATCATTGGTATATATAAACTGTAGAACCCCATTGCACAAATCAGTTGCCGGGTGCCCCGCCGGGTGCCCCGGACATGAAATAAAAGACTTGTGTGGCACTTGGCTTTAGCCAGTGCCTATACACTCATCGGGGGGGCGCCCACTTGCACTGCTAACCCCGTTGGATAAGCTGGTAAGGTGGGTTCGTCTTTTTGAACCCACCATTTGAGCTGATTTCAAGGAACCTAACGTGGACAACATACCCTATCAAGTCATAAGCCTTGGCACCTACCTCGCAATCTGCGGCTTTATCTATAAGCTGTTCGAAAAAGGCGACAACTTAATAAATGATGAAGCCAAAGAGCAGCTAAAAGCCTGGATTCTACGCCTCAAGCCAACTGCAAAGATGCAGAATTGGCCGACCACTTTTGCCCACTGGTTTGACCGGGTATTTGGTGAGAAGCATCTGTCCTGGAGATGTTTCCTGCGTTCGTGTTTGGCGTCTCTGGCGGCTGTGGTTTTGGTGACTTTGGTATGGGCAGCCGTGCGGCCTGAAGAACTCGGGTTGATTCTGCGCGGTTTCTGGTATGCGCCTTCCGGGCCGGAACTGATTGGGAATATACTCCTGTACTTCTTTCTTCTTAATTTGCTGCCGGACTATGTCTCGCTATTGGAAACCAGGTACATTATCAAGCTTATGGCTAAGAACAAATCGTTTTTCAGGCAAATGCTGTTGCTGGGCCTGGATGCGCTTGTAACCTTGTTCATTGCTGCGGCGCTGCCGCTCAGTTTGGCTCTGTTTTCCGTTAATATCATTTCTGAACAACCGATATCACTGCAGACGTATTTAGCGGAAGTGTTGCCGCTGACCGGCAATTCCCTAATCCTGCGCGGGGTTGGCGCGCCATTCCTTTCCATCTGTTTTTACACTGCATTTCTGACATCTGCCTGGATATGGGTTTATGCGTTATCCGGCTTTTTGCTGAAAATAG
>JAJDAG010000075.1 GCA_029262005.1 Candidatus Zhuqueibacterota bacterium
CTCTTTTGAAGGACTCGTCATATTGGTTTGGTGAATACTTCGATTTCATTGACACACCTCTTTTAAAAGTTCATTTAAATAAATTAAAAGATGAAAAACAACCTTTGTTGTTCGGTGTGTCCATTAATCGGATACATTTCAGTGTTTAAAGCAACCTCATGCAAGAAAAATGGATTTTACGGGCCGTCCTATGAAGGGCTTCGTGTTTGTCAACGAAAATGGCTTTGAGTCAGATGAAGATTTGAATGCATGGGTAAGGCGCGCGCTAAATTTTGTTGCAGTTTTACCCGAGAAATAGCAAATTGCCTTCCCGGAGAGTTTAACTCTGCCAAGGTTTAAGGCTCTGTCAGAGTTCAATAATAGCTGAACAGTTGTGAATTGTCCTGACAATTGCGTATTGATTTAACCAGAGAAGCCACATGAAAGATGACTCTTTGCAAATTGTAGCGAGCAGGGGCAGGTTTGATACAAATTCATGAGCCCCATTCTACACAAAACATGTTTTTTTTGCAAGTAGAAATTTTGGCTTCTATGTCGTTTTCAGTGGGTTATCTTAAACAGTCCGTTTTATCGCCAACGGCGTTGCACCACCCAGCCCGGGATAGCGTTTGTTGCTACCCTGGGATTTGAATAGCAAAACCGCCCGAATTCTGAAAGAGATCTGCAAGAGCCAATGGCTTAACAAAACGCATCCGGTATTTTTTCGGGTACGGCGTGTGCAACCTTTACAGGGTTGTTATCATGTTTTTTCCTTTTCCCAGGGATTGTGCATTCGCTTAACCCCGGCCATTTTCTTCGATCCGACTATCTATGTTGCGTTCAGTCTGTCCAACTGCTGCGCAATATTCTCGCGCAAAGAAGTGCGGGCAGCCTCATTCCGCGTTGTATCTGAATCAACTTTCTCAAGTGCAATTCTGTAATTCTTCACCGCTTCCGCATTTTGACCTGAAGTCATATAGGCCTCGGCCAGGCTGTCGTAACAGTTGGCAGCCTCCGGGAAGAGCCTGACGTTTAAACGAAACACCGCAATTGCGTTGTCGAACTCCTCATTGCCGAGAAAGCCATAACCTACCGTATTCAAGACAGCGTCGCTATTGATATTGTATTCTGCTTTTAGCGAGTCTATGTGAACCGTCAGAAAAGCCACGCCATGTTCCTGAATCAGGTCTTCCAGTTGTATGCGGTGGTAGATGTTGTTCGCGAAAATATTTTGCGGATAGTCATGCATAAAACCAGTCAAATAAGTCCGCACCTTTGTTGGTTCCTGCTCGAAAAACCGGTAAAGCGCCACGAGAATGAACCGGGCCTCGGCTTTGCACAGATTGCCTTTCTGTGCCACAAGTTCCAGATCATTGAGTGCCGCTTCTTTATTGCCGGACATACCGGTCACCCAGGCAATGGTTTCCTGCCACCAGCCTGTTAACCGGGTTGCCGCAAAGTAGTCCAGCACGGCCAGGCCGACTTTGGCATCATGATAATTCGGATTATCTTCGAGCAGGTCTTCAAGGGTGTTTTTGCTGTCACGGGCAAAGGAGTAGGCATCATAAACCGACCGGTCTTTGAGAAAGCTCACCCGGCTCAGTAGGCCGTATGCCGAGCCAAGGTAGAACCTGTTATCCGGTGTTTGCTCCAAATTCTCCGCCAGTTCAACGGCTTTTCGGGCGTTTTGCGCGACCAGCTCGTGCAGTTCCGCGGTGCTCAGTTCGGTGTTGCCAAAATAGCGGGCATAAAATGCCAGGTTCGCCCGGAGGTAATAATATCGGGGATTATTCGGATCTTGCTGCGTTGCTTTTTGAATGAGCGCCTCGGCCTGGGCATATTCGCCGTTAAATGTGTGGAAGACAATTGGGTCATCTTCATGTTGTGCGAGGGTGAGGTTTGCGCAGACCAGCAAGCAAAGTGCGGCTGCTACGGCAATCTGATGGGATTTCATGATTCCTCCTGGGTTTTGGTTTACGTTTTTTTAAATCGTGTGGTTTCTGCTTTGGACAGGATAGTAGACTTATTACGAGGGCACTTTCACTATGTTTCCGCATAACTTTGGAGGAGATTTAAAGTTAAAATGGCATAAGGGTATCAAGCCCCTGCGCGCAGACAGCAAAAAACATTTGACTTTTTTATTCAGGTGTCTTATGTTAAAATTGCCGCTTATTTCCCCCACATCCTTTTGATATCCGACGCGGCAGCGGCACTCCGAATAGCAGGGAAATGGCCTCTTGAAATAGACCCAATGCTTATGCTGTTAAACGACAAATAAAGGGCCGGCTATGATGTCACCTGGTGTGATAGTCAGATTTGGTGACTTATACGTAACACGAGGAAAGGACTGTTGCGGCGAAACGCCGGGTATCGTGCACGAACAATCCAACCCGTCGCTCTTTTTGCAGACGTGGAGACCAATACTAACATTATCGAGGTTCTATGAGAAAAGGCGACCCTCCAGTTGTTGTGGAGCAGTCGTTTGGGGCATCCGTTGAAACTGTTTGGAACGCAATAACAGACGTTGACCAAATGCGCCGGTGGTATTTTGAGAATATCCCGGCTTTTAAACCTGAAATCGGGTTTGAGACTCAATTTACTGTGCAGAGTCAAGGTAGAGATTTCCCGCATTTGTGGAAAGTGACGGAAGTCGTGCCACTGCAAAAAATCGAGTATAATTGGAAGTATGACGGCTATCCCGGAGACTCCTTCGTAGTATTTGAATTGTTCGAACAGAACGATCTGACAAAGCTAAGGCTGACAACTCGGGTTGTCGAGAGTTTTCCTGAGGATATCCCGGAGTTCAAAAGGGAGAGCTGTATGGATGGTTGGACGTATTTAATCAATCAAAGTTTAAGAGACTTTTTAGCGCAGAGGCAGTGAGAGCCGGCCGTTCGAAATGCTGCGCCTCACCACTTGCTTCAGCGGACTGCAGACAGCTTGCGGCTCTTGTGGTTTATTAGCTGCTTAACAATTCCAGTTCACATTTAGAAAGGAGAGGTTCAAGAATGAACAAGGTAAGCAAACTCCGTGTCCTGACAACGTCTGTTTTATTTGTACTTATTTTTACCACACTCGCGTTTCCTTTAGCTATCACTAGTATTACAATCACTTCTGTTGTTCCCAATCCAATACCTTGTGGCGGTACTGCTACGGTGACTGTTAGGATAGAGTACCGTTATACTCCATGGGAAGACCTGCCTCAGACTGGTACCGTTACCATTTGGGAAGACGATTGGATTGGTGATGACAAGATTGCCACTGGAACATTTACTGTCACTGCTAATGATCCCCAGAGAGGTACCAAAACCGTAACCCTGACTATCGAATGCGAGGCTCAAGATGCTGCCGGAAACTGCGACTTCTCAGGCAATGCCGGAACAGATGATGAGCATGGAGTACATTCAATCTATGCCAAAGTAAATGGCAAAAGCACAGAATCAGCCATAGTTAATGTCAGTTGTGTCAAGGCTGATGGCGGCATAGCCCTGGTACCTCCTATGACTGCTTTAACGCCCGGTGGGGGCGAGGGAACCATGACTCTGGTTCTTACAGACACGATATTGGGGGTGGCAGGGATAGATTTAGCCGTTAAATATGATACAACTTACTTTAGTGTTGTTAATGCTCAATTTGACTCTTCTTATTTTGAGTTATTTGAAGAACGGCAAGTTGATACCTCTATTAACGGCTTAGTGTGGTTTTATGCGTTTTCTGAAAACCCTGATAATCTACCGCCGCTACTGGGGTCAATCGATTTCGCAAGTAATCTCAATACACCATTTGGTAGCCATTTGGTCTATATGGATTCGACTTCAGCGCTCGGAGATGCTGCGTACGATGTCCTCGACCTGCAGTTGGGTAGTGGCCACCTCGCGGTCGCACCCGAGGACACAACAGCGCCTGTTATTAACACAGACTTAATTGCTGTGAATGACTCTTCTGTTTTTGGCGTAAGCGGTTCTATTACCGACAATTTCAACACCATCCCGCAATATTTAGAAGTATCGCTACTCCAGGAAGATTCGTTAGACATTGGTCACACAGTGGTTAATAATGATGGCGGCTTCTTTATCGGTGAACAATCTCTTACTAAAGGCCTGCCATTGAAAGTAGTGGTTCGGGATGGTGTTGGCAATACCAGCGACTTTGCGTTTATTGTCACCTCGATTTCTGAAAAAGACTTCACAGATGTTATTCCGGAGAGTTTTACTCTGCATCAAAACTTCCCGAATCCTTTCAACCCGTCTACCACCATACGATACGAACTCTTCAAATCAGGACATGTAGTCCTAAAAGTGTTTAATATCAAAGGTCAGGAGATTGAAACGCTCTTGGATAAAGAACACTTGCCGGGAGATTATGAGGTTCAGTTTAATTCAGCGGATTTGCCAAGCGGTATTTACTACTACCAAATACAGGTTGAGCAATTTGTTGAAAGAAAGAAATTTGTTTTGCTAAAATAGTATTCTATGAATAGTAAGTTGGCAGGTTGGGTTCATCTTTGTTTGAACCCAACCATTTATTAAAATGAACAAAAGAGATGCATGTTTGAATTATGTGCTTGCAAAACACCTTTGAGGGCCTTGTTTTAGAACTGTGAAATGAATAAATAATTCACGTCCTTGACATAGTTAGCGACAAAAAGTGGAGTCCAATCGGGAGGAAATCATGAACCACAAAAGTCTTAAGTTCCTGGCTATTTGCCTTGTTTCACTCACCATTCCGTTCACCGGAAACGCCCAACAACCGGTTGCTACGACAGCCAAAGATGCTTTACAGTTTGCCGAACCTGCGGCAAAGAACTGGGCCGCGGATGCAGCCTTGGTTCTGGTCGGCACGGTTTTGGAACCGGGTATGTTTGCTGATGGCAGGGCCGACATCTGGAACTTTGTATTTTATTCCGCAGCAAAAGACTCCGCCCGTAATTTTTTCGCCGATGCAACACGCTTGATAAATCAGGAAGCTCCCGGCGGTTCCTTGCCTTCTATGCAAACCATCGGAACGAATTGGCTGGACACCGACGCAGTGGCACGGATTACCGAAAGGCGTGGCGGCGGCCAATTCAGGGGCGTGCATCAGAATGTTAAGGTACTGGCGGCGGTTTCTTTCAATAGCAGTCAGCCGCCGGATACGCGACCGGGTGAAAAAATATGGGTGGTAGCTTACGCCGCATTTGCAGATACTTCACCAGATCCCATAGCCATCCTCCGGTTTGAGTTGGCAGCAGGGTCAGGGGCACCTATCCCGCTGACGCGCATCGTTCAAAATGCCCCGCCTGTGGGAGAAGACATCGAATTTGTTGACCACCGCAACCAAACGCTGGCCGTATTGAATTTTGCCTCCGGCCCTCCGGATAGCGTTGCTGTCGAGGCCTTTCCTGGTATTCTGCCGGATACGACACAAAGCGATAAAGCAGTGAACCGGTTCTATAACATTACCGCCTATTCACAGAACGCCAATTTTGAAGCGACGCTGACTCTGCATTACACACAGGAGGAGTTTGATGCTTCCGGCCTCAGCAATGAATCTGCATTGAAGCTTTATCGCAAGAAGGAAGGGGAAGATTGGCAACTGCAAGGCGGAACCGCGGATCCCATTTCCAACTCGGTCACGGTAACCGGCGTCACGGAATTTTCAACCTGGGCGTTCGCCAACCCCGATGATCTGCCTTTAAAAGTCGATGAAAAGGCTGGTCCGCATCCTGAGGACTTTACCTTGTGGCAGAATTATCCCAATCCCTTCAATCCCGGCACCACGATTAGGTTTGAGACGCACCGGCCCGGCGAGGTTACGTTGGCGATTTACAATCTGCGTGGTCAGTTGGTACGCACATTGGTTTCGGGCGAGGTTGCGACCGGCCACCACAACATAGCTTGGGATGGTTCGGACTCACGGGGTGCAAAAGTGGCCAGCGGCATTTATATCTACAGGCTTAAAGCGCAGGATTTTGAGGTGAATAGGAAACTGGTACTGGCGAGGTAGTTGCAGGGTGGACTCTCACCCGGCCAAATAGTTGGCAGGTTGGGTTCATCTTCTTGAACCCAACCATTCACTGTAGCCTTCTTTGTTCGACCATACATTGAAAATGATTAAAGGAACATTGTCGGATTCGGCTTTCCTGGTGAACCAATCGCGGGCCAGGGCCGAGGACTTAAGCCATGATATTTACGCTAAACTCTGGGTCGATGATGACGTATCTGCCCTCTGGCAACTATACAACCATGAGATTTACTCCCATGATCCCCAGGCTTTAGCTGTTCGCAACCGCTTCTTTCTTGACAACGCCAGGCAATTCTTTTCTGAAAATGCCAACGGCGTTTTCGTCAACATCGGTGCTGGATTTACCTCGTATCCTTACTTGTTGGAGAATCCTATAGAAGCCATCGAAATCGATCTTCCTGAAGTTATTGAGTACAAGCGCAATAAAATCCTGGAATTCCAAAGGCACAAACTTGTGCCGGCGCGGCAGGTAGATTATCTCTCCGCAAACCTGAAAAGTGCTCAACAAAGGCAAGCGCTGCACTCGACCTTAAAGCCGGCCTTGAAGGGGCGGCCAAGCTTCATGCTATTCGAGGGAATTTCATACTACCTTGAGAGGCATTCTTTTCTTGCTCTCATGCAGATGGCACGCGACCTCCAGGCATTGGGTTCCGTGCTGGCCATGGATTATTGGCTTCCTGAAGTTATGACCAACCCTGTTTTCTCGAAGTTCTGCGACTTTCTGCACAGACGGTGTGGGCACCCTAAACAAAACTACCACTTCCTTTCTCCTGCGATTCTTAAGGGGCTTGCGGGATATGAAATCCGCATAGAATCAGACGTGAGTGCGCATGAGCGTTTGATTGCGGATGAGTTGTTTCTTCAGACCTGGGAGGAATGCATCCCCGAAAACTTTGTTCTGTTGTTGCGGGCGTAGAGGCGGTCTGAAATCTGTGCTTCGTTGACGGTGAACTGCGCCGTCAGTGCAATAGGCATTCAGGCGGCATATTGTTCAACGCAGTATACACAAGGACTGCCAATCTCCTGCGAGCAGTGTATTTGTCGCAAAGAAATAACAAACAAGTCCCTAAAAAAACATCGCTTCACGACGATTTCGGCATGCGTTTCGGGCGGAATTTCAACTGTTTGCGCTTGAATTATCGATCAACAGCTTCAAGTCTTACAATTTATGAAAAAGTGAGGTAAAACCCATAACTCCCTGAGTTACGATCCTAACTTCAGGAGTTTTGCCGCTAACTCACCGAGTTACGATCGTAACTTGGGGAGTTTTCAGAGCTGTTTCAGTGAGTTTTCAGTGAAATTTTTGGGGAGAGGTACAAAAAACTTCATGTCAACCAGCGACATGCGCGTTTATGGAGAGGAGAAACGGACTAAAGTGCAACCTGCTGCACCGGAACATCGGCCACTTTGTGTACCAGGCTTTGTTTCGGGCGGATGCGAATCCGGCGCTTCTTTATGTGGGCTGCAACGTTGAAATCCTCGGGATTATCAACACCGGTTCCCTGTATGGCAGGGTAGAACATGCAGATATCGCCAAGCTCAACCGCGTTTCCATCCCGTAAAACATCCACAATTTCTTCTTCCAGAGAAAGCAAAACACCGTGCACATCGCCTACGCCCATGGTGGTGCTGCGGGAAACGCGCTGTGCCAGCGCCATGAGATTTTTCTTGTCCTGCGTGATGCTCTGCGGATAGTGTTTGGCCGCTGCGGCCGCATCCCGCGGGTTCTTACGCGGAATCAGTTTAAATCGGAACGCCATCTCATAATCTCCATGTTTAATTCAATAGGTGTTTGTTGAATTATGTATCGGCAGTTGTGTTAAGAACTTTAATTGAATGCCGATAAAACACGGCTGCCTTTGCCCGCTTGCACCCATTGCGCCTACAACCAAAACCGCAAACAGCAAAATACAATTGACTTTATTACGCAAGTGTCTTGGTTTAAAGCTGCCCCTTTTTCCCCCGACAACCTGTCATTCCGCATAAACCCCGGGTGTGTGAACGCAAGTGAGCTCCCCGGGTGTTTTCTTACACCTGAACTTTGTTTTGAAGACAGGTCTCTCTGTCAGCGCCTTGATTTATACAGCCGGGCAGTTTTTTCGCTGCAGTTGTTGCGCATTGCAGTCGTCTAATGTCTGTTCAATTGTTGCGTTTAGGTGCTGCGACACACCCGGGGTTTGGAAGACACCCGGGGTGAGGCAGCAGAATAGCCGTTGTAGAGTTCCCAGTCTGTCATTCCGAACAGCGCGTTTCGCAGCGGTGGCGGAATCTGTCTAAGAACTGCTGCGGAAGTTCGGTAACAACCCATGAAACTGAACCGAATTACTGGTTCCTCGTCAGTTTTCTCCCGCCGGCCAGGAACGCCGGGTTCGAAATGACACGGTTGGCTCGGCCGCACCACCCGTCATTAACCCACGGGGCAAAGCCCCGAGTAATTCCCCTCCTCGGAGGGGTTAGGGGTGGGTCTCTCCCGAAACTTCGGAATTAAAGAATAAAACAAAACCATGCATCGCAAAATAATTCCCTACAATCCAATCTTAAAAGAGCGGGCCCGCCAACTGCGCAAAAACATGACACTATCAGAAGTGCTTCTGTGGAATCATCTAAAAAGCAAACAGATGCTCGGGTATGACTTTGACCGTCAGCGCCCCATTGATGAATACATTGTTGATTTCTATTGCAAAGATTTGCTGTTGGCTATTGAGATCGACGGCAACAGTCACGACCGCGAAGGCGCTGCTGAG
>JAJDAG010000076.1 GCA_029262005.1 Candidatus Zhuqueibacterota bacterium
CTCTTTTGAAGGACTCGTCATATTGGTTTGGTGAATACTTCGATTTCATTGACACACCTCTTTTAAAAGTTCATTTAAATAAATTAAAAGATGAAAAACAACCTTTGTTGTTCGGTGTGTCCATTAATCGGATACATTTCAAAGTATGTAGTGCATGCTTTAGCGTGCCTTTTCATTCAAAGCACAAATCTTGGAATTGCAAAGACCGGGACTTGAAAGAAGAGGTTCTGGCTTGATGTTTCGGAGGAAAACCCACCCCTAACCCCTCCGAGGAGGGGAATCAGGCGGGGCTTCGCCCCTTAAAACAAAAGCCATGTGATTACTTCAACCTCTTCACGAATAAAAATCAGACCTGTTTAGCAGCACGAAACCATTCCCCTCCTCGGAGGGGCCAGGGGTGGGTACTTGACGCAGAAGAAGCCCAAATCCCAATAGCCGACCGCACCTCCGGCATAAAGCGACAAATAAAAAGTATGTAGTGCATGCTTTAGCGTGCCTTTTCATTCAAAGCACAAATCTTGGAATTGCAAAGACCGGGACTTGAAAGAAGAGGTTCTGGCTTGATGTTTCGGGGGAAAACCCACCCCTAACCCCTCCGAGGAGGGGAATGAGGCGGGGCTTCGCCCCTTAAAACAAAAGCCATGTGACTACTTCAACCTCTTCACGAATAAAAATCAGACCTGTTTAGCAGCACGAAACAATTCCCCTCCCCGGAGGGGCCAGGGGTGGGTACTTGACGCAGGAGAAACCCAAATCCCAATAGCCGACCGCAACTCCGGGAGGTTGCGCGTTGCCTCGGGGTGCGGCGGCACGCTAAAGCGTGCACTACGTACTTTTTTCAAAGTGGTTAATTATCTCCTCAACCTGCAAGGCATTCTCTTTTTGCCCCAGTTTCTCAAAGCCTTGTAGGGCGCGTTGCAGCAGTTTTAGACCTTCTTCTTTCTGGTTTGCCCGGCAAAGCAAAGTGCCCAAATCTCTACCGACATGACAAATGCCATCCAACCGGCCGAGCTTTAACATTATTTGATACGACTCTGCCAGACAGTCATAGGCCTTTTGAAAGTCCTCTTTTTGTAAGTAGATTTGGGACATGTCATACAAAGTAGCGGCTATCCCATCCAGATCCCCAAGTTCACTATTGACTTGTTTTCTTGCCTGATGCAGTTTCAGCGCTTCTTCTACCTCGCCTTTTGAACGTTTGATTCGGGCAATATCTCCGAGTGTCACGGCTTTGCCTTTCGCATCTCCCAGGTTGTCACATATGTCATATACTTCGTGATGCAGTTTAAGCGCTTCTTCTACCTCGCCTTTATCGAGTTTTATTCGGGCAATATCTCCGAGCACAATTGCCGTATCCCTGTTGGCTTTTAGTTTGGTGAACAGGTCTTTTGCTTCTGCAAAACGTTTAAGCGCGTTGTCCACATCCCCTTTTTGCACGAGTATCCGGCCCAATCGCAACCAGGATGAAGCCGTCTTAAACCTGTCGTCTGTATTTCCCGCAAGTGATTTTTCAATATAGTCTTTGGCAATATTCACTTCACCGACCTGGTGACAAACATCCGAGGCAATCCGGTATAAACCCGTTGGCACGGTTTCCTTTTCGTCTTCCAGCAGCGCAATGGCAGGCACAGCAAATACCGCCGCCTCTTTTGTCCAAAAGTTGTCATGCATGCCCCGGAGGCCGTTTTCAGCACATTGTTTTATGGCTTCGCTGTGTTTTGCCAACAAGCCAAACTTAACGATTTCCCGGTCACAGAGCCAGGGCCGGGGTTTGCTTTCATCAGAGCACCAGTTCTGCAAGAGCGCTTTTGTAATGTCGGCGCTAAAATATGTTGCCTTTTCCTGTGGCAGCTTTTCTATGCGCGGTTTGATCAGGTTATTCAGTAAAAGCGCCAGGCCTTCAGGCAGAACCGGGTCTTCAAACTGTTCAAACACGCCAAAGCCAATCAGTCTTTTCTTAAAGTCCGGGCCGGTTTTAAGGCCAATCTCTTTGGCAAGATTGTCAAATAAATTATCTGGAACCGGTATGTCAAACAGGGCTGCCACCTGCAACAAATCCTTTTCACCCGGGGTTAAAAGACTGAGAACATTGTCAATGGCCAGGTCTTGCAAAAAGTCCAGGGTCTCTTGTTCTTCCGGTAACACCCCGCTTTGCAGATAGTTTTCCATGCCTAAAAGCGCTTTTTCATAGGTTGCAGGCGCTGTGTTAAAAAGCCCAAACAGAATATCCTGCAAGCCGGGATTGCCTTTACAGGCGTCCACAACCCGCCCGGGTTCAAGCTTTATGTCACCTTTTTCTCTTTCAAGTGTTCCGTATTTGGCAAAGTACTGCTTCTTTGCTTCCGTATTGTTCATCTGCCGCAGAGGTTGTTTCAGCAACAAATTGCCCACATCCTTGCCATTTTCATCAAACAAATCAAAGTCATATCTGCTGGTTAAAAGCAGTCGTGAGTCGGTTTTTGCTTCTTTAAATGCTTTGATAATGCCTTGCAAAGCATCTTTATATTTAGCATAGAGTGCAGTTTCATTTGTTGGTTCAAGAAGAATCTTCTCAAGGTCATCGATGACCACCAGCACGGGTTTGTGCTGTTCATCCTTACCGGAAAACGGCCCTTCGAGAAGTTGTTTGAGACAGGCTTTTAATGCCGCCGGGTTTGCATCCACTTGCAACATGAGTTGCTCTATTAACGTTTCGGTTTCGCCTTTAATGCCGGCCACTGTTTTAAATTCATTGAGAATGTGATAGGGCAGGTACATTCTCTCATCACCCTTTTCGCCGTAGATGACCACGGTTTCAAACTTAAACATCCGGTTGGCCACTCTGGCCGCCAGGCTCGATTTTCCCTGGTTGCCAAGGCCGAGAATGAGAACACCGGCATGGTTTTTATCGCTGAATTCTTTTAGAATGTCCTGTATTTGTCGCCGTCTTCCAACAAATTCTCTTCTGTTGGCAACCGGTACTTTTTCGCCTTTCTTATCTAGAAACTCTTTTACACCCGCCTCTTTTTCCAGGTCAAAGCGGGTGTTGTTGCCATCCGAAAAGATGCCGCCGCCGTCAGTGCCGAGATAGAGCCTGGCAAGATGCCAGTCGTTTGACTCATAGCTTTCTCTCTGTTCATCCGGTGGCAGGAACAGAACATAGCGCGCATTGGCAACCGCATCTTCCACGGTACTTTTCATAGACAGGTTGCGATAGAACGCACCGGCAAATCTTGTGGCTTCAAAGTCACTGACAGAACTGCTCCAGCCAAGCACAGCCGGAAACCCTCTTCTTATAATTGTTTGCGCAAACGAGTTGTGTTCGCGGTTTTGCTCCGGGTCTTTTGCTGTAAATGTTTCGGCAGTCTTGCAGGCAGATAAGAAGATTAACCGGGGTCTGTTTTGCGAGAAAGTCCGGTCAAACACGTCTCCATTGATGCCGGCAAAATCACCGGTGTTGTTTTCCAGGCACAAGAAAGGCTCCGGGCTGTCCTCATTGCTGCTATCAATATTGCCGTGACAGGAAAGTTGCACCACATCCACCGGTTTTAGTGCAGTAGCCAGGCTGGTCAATTGGCTTAGATTGCCGCTCTCTTCCACAAACAGATCCATGTCCAATGACTGGTCTGCATGCAGATTGAGAATGGCGCTTTCTTCCGCTTCATAGGCGAGCACCGACTGACCATCCCGTGGCGAGGCAGCCATAAATAGCGTGCTCAGCCTGTTTTTGTGGGGTTCGCTTTTGCTTGGGTTCTCTGCGCCGATTCGGCGAACCGGGCTATACTTCAATTCCGGGTTGCGGGCGAGATGGCCTTTGTCGTTTGCCAGCAGTTCCCACGGCACTTCAATAAAGGCCCTTTGCATTGCTGAAGCGCTTTTGCGGGTTTGAAATTCTATGATAAGTGGCGGGTTTGCATTCTCAATAGATGCTTTCAGTTTATCCAGCCAGGTGAGAATATCTCTGCCAATGCGCAACAATATCTCCTGATTGCCTGTCTGTTTTAGGGCCTGGTTATAAGAATCAATCCATGTTGTAAATGTTCCCATATCCTGGTCACTGGCTTTGCGATCAGATAGTCGCTTTGAGTTTTCATAGAATGTGATCTCGTCACCGCTGTGTTCAACCCTGAGTTTGCTTGCCATTTCGCCACCTATTTTGATAAACCTTCCATGATTTCAACTGTGTCAACCGAGCTTATTTCCTTTATCATGCCGTCGGGATACTGGATTTTTATTGTTATTTGCCTTTTCTGAACCACTTGTTTTTGGATTTTCTCAAACGTCTGTTCCAGTTTTTTTCTGTTCTTGGTTTTCTTTATTAAGTCTGCAACAGCCAGCGCTGCTGCGGGTATTGCCAGGATTAAAGCACCAATAGCCACAGGGTCTAAAGCGCCAACGGTAGAAGGGTCTATTGCTCTGCTTTGGCCGTCCTGGCGGTTGTCTTTGTTAATTCTGCTTTGAACAGTAATGTTGAGTTCATCCTGAACAATTCTCTTTATCTCTTCTGCCGCTTCGTTGGCCTCTTTTCCGCTGATGATAAAGCCAATTTCTTTGTTCGTCATTTTGATTCCTTTCGGCTTAAAAGTTTTGTGTGCACGCCGTACTCTTTTGTTTTCAATAAATGCCCGGTTAAACCAACCCTGTCATTTCGAACCCGGCGTTGTTCTGGGCGTGAGAAATCTGCCAAAGAACCGTTCGTCCTGATCAACTCCGGAGCGTGTTGTTGCACTTCAGCAGCAGTGCTTCATTAGATTCCTCCACCGCTGAGAAACGCGCTGTTCGGAATGACAATGGTAAACTCTTATCGCGTGCACCGTGTCATTTCGAATCCGGCGTTCTTTGCCGGTGTGAGAAATCTGCCGAAGAACCATTAATCCTGTTCAACTCCGGAGCGTGTTGTTGCGCTACAACCGCAGTGCTTCATTAGATTCCTCCACCGCTGGGAAACGCGTTGTTCGGAATGACAATGGTAAACTGTTGTCGCGCACACCCTGTCCAGACTGTGTGAAAACGTTGATCCTCAATGATTATCCTTGCCGGTACATTTAGATTATCAAACAAAAGGATATTCAATGCGATACATACAAGGCGCTTCTCGACACCAAGCAACTCTTTTTCCAGAAGTTTTGGATGACTTTATTCATGAAACCAATCCAGTTCGTTTCATTGATGCTTTCGTTGACAGTTTGGACTTGATTCGTCTC
>JAJDAG010000077.1 GCA_029262005.1 Candidatus Zhuqueibacterota bacterium
AGTCTACGGTATGACGCAGCCCCGATTGTACGCACTGTCGCAAGACGGCGCATTACAGAAACAACACCTTCAACACGACTGATACCGGCTTCGACTTCACGACCAACAGTATAACCGCCATCAGGGTCGGAACCTACTGAAGCGTCCATTGTTGGTTCAACACCACGTCGCATATAGTTACGGATTTGTTCGGTGTGAGCACGATCTTCAGCGGTGAACCCGTCAGTATCATTCGAACCCGGCGCGATTTCAGCGGCGGCAAGCCGTTCGTTCATTACGTCAAGTTCTTTTTGACGTGCTGACATATCGGCGTTAAGCTTCGCGAGTTGTTCAGTAAAAAGAACATCGTCTTTACCAGCTTCAATAGCGGCAAGGCGTTCGTCATTCTTTTCTTGAAAAGCCGTGAAGGCTGTTTGGATTTGGCCGATCTTTTCGACTACATCCGCTACCGAAGTACCTTGACCACCGGAAGCACCGCCGTCCATTCGGACATTGCGGAGTTTGTTCCATTTTTTAACCATTATATGACTCCTGTTAAATGGTTGATTGTAACGATTTTAAAGCTTGCATCATTTCGTCCCAAGCTTCGCTATTGCCGGTCACTGGCGCGGCTGGGTCGTCATTGTTGGTCACTGGCGCAACAACACCGATATTCTTGAATAAATCACTTCTTTCCTTGCGTGTCAAGCCATCTTTAGCTAGCGAGACGTTCAAGGTTTCAAGTGCTTTATTGCGTGCGTTCATCGACGCGGCGGCGGCGTCGTTGTTTTCATTCGTTTTGATTTCATCAACTGACGTTGCAAAGCCACGTCTCACGGCTTCTTTACCACCCATGAAAGTTTCATCATTCATCAATTTGTTGATTGTTGATTCTGGATTGCCGGAACGGGATTGATAAATTTCAGACACCGAATCACGGAAACCCTTAAGCGTCGCTGACGCTTGCGCGAGATCGCGGAAATCGCCGAGCACTACAGACATAGGGTTATGAACCATCATTTGTGCGCCGAGGTTCATGATGATTTCATCACCTGCCATCGCAATAGCGGACGCGGCGGACGCGGCGACGCCGATAACTTTGACCGTGACTTTCCCTTTATGGGCCCGCAGTAGATTGTAAATCGCCAATCCTTCGAACATGCTACCACCGGGCGAATTGATCAAAACTGTAACAGGGTTGTTCGATCCAATGCTTCGCAGCGCTGCATCAATCCGTTTCGCGGTGACACCTTCGAAAAAGAAACTCGCGCCGATAGGGTCAAAAATCGTGATTGTGTCTTCTTCATCCTCTTCACCGACAAGCGATGGATTCCACAGCTCCATAACGGACAATGTTGGCAATTCGTCTAGTTCGGATTCCGGTGGATAAGGATTACCATGACGATCAAGCCTGTTTTCCCTACACCAGTTAGCTAAAGGGTCTTCACCCGGTAATCCATCACTCATGAAAACAGTCAATGCATCAGGTGTGTTAATCTTCATCGTTCGGTTCTCCATCGTCAGCCGGATTGATCGCGGGATTCTTATACTCATCACCGTCTTCGCGTGGTGGTAAATCTTCCAACGCTCGAATTTCGTTTGAACTCATATCTTCATTACGTCTTGCAATATCATAAATGCCCCAACGTGTTTTACTATCGCCACGGTTCAACGCTTGGGTTGATAGTTTAACACTAAGATCAGGATCGTCTTGAAGGAACTGAAAACGCAAAGCACACTCCCAAGTGCGAATCCATTCTTGTAATGTATAGACAACGAACCCGATAGTTTGCTGTTCAATACCGGTCCCCCATGAAGTTGATCGCTCTGTATCAAAAATCATATGCGGCGGCATTCCGAAAATCCGCGCAATGTCTGTAACTGACAACCTACGGCTTTCTAAGAATTGAGAATCCAAGGCACTGAAGCCAAGTGGAACAACTTCTAAACCTTCTTCGAAAATAGGAGGCTTACCAGCGTTTTCAAACCCACCTATCTTTTGTTCAAATGATTCTGTTAAATTCTTATGCGCTTCAGCGCTCAGTTTGGCCGGGTGCTTCAATCCATATCCAGCAATTGAACTATTATCGAGAACGTTGGACGCGGTTCGTGAACCCTTCAACGATAATTCAAATGTTTCCCGCGCAACTTGCAAAGGCGACAAACCTTTAACCCCGTCAAATGACATGCCTCGCAAATGAAAAATTTCATCCGCTTTAAAAATTTTCTTGGTGCCGTTCGTGCGGCTGAATTCATAAATTATTTCGTTACCGACAAGTTTAGGTTCGATAACATCAGGGTTGATTGGTAACAACATTTCGCTATCGCCGCTACGCAAAGGTTTGACACGTTTTGCGTAGTGATTACCGCGTAGTGATAAATGAACTTGCGCAAGTCTGCGATATTGAAAAGGGTCTTGCCAGTTGTTCGGTTTGAGGTTCATCATCCGATAAACTGGATTATCTTTAATCTTTTTTCGAGTGTCGTCCGTGTCGTCAGTTTGAATGACGTTCAACGGTAGTCCTGCCATCACGTGAGATAAGATAGTCACAGACCGCCATGCGGTGGGAATACCCGTGACCGTGTGTGCGTTCACTGCAATGTTCCCACCTGTATTAATTCCAGCGAGTGCTTGTCTAAGTTGTTCGCTATCTAATGTGAGATTTGCTACTGTTGCGTTTGCTGACATTTGCGCATCGGCTGTGGTGGGTTTGGACCCACGCCGGAAGAAATCAAAAAGGTTCAAAGGATTCCCCGTTCGTCATAAACTGATTTTGAATCGTCATTCATGTATTCGTCACCAATCCCAATACCAATGATCCCTGCAACAATTCCATCAATTCGCCCAGTACTCTTATCTTTGACCGGTTTCATGTTTTCTGCGGCGTCGCGGGTGACGGCGGCGTTTCTAGCGTTCCACCTTAGGACCGGATGTCCGCCGTGGTCAAGTCTTTTTTGTAACATTATACGTTCTAAGAATTTGGTTGGCCCGCTCATGCTGGCGTAACCCTGTCCAAAAAGGGAAACTTCTAAGTCTTTTTCACCTAATTGCGTTGCAATTTGTGTTGAATTCCAACGATCTATACCAATTACTGCAATTTGAAATTTCTCAGACATCGCTATTATATCTTCACGAACGAAGTCATAGTCAACAACCTCGCCATCTGTCAAGTACAATGCACCAACATCCGCTGCGGCCTGATAATCAAACTTGTCTCGTTTTGTTCTTTCTTCAAGATCGTCTTTGGGTAAATAAAATCTTGGCATCATGGACCACAGTGGAAAATTATCATCAGGAGGGAACACGAAGCTTGCGCAAGTCAAGTCAACAATGGTGGACAAGTCAACGCCGACAAGACAACGCCGACCGATGAAACGTTCCTCGAATTTAGCCCACCGCATGTTAGTTGTTCGATAGATCACCGGTTGTTTATCTTGTGGTAATCCAATGTCTTTGATACCGACCGGTCCATCCTTTGCGTGACCGCACTCATCCCAGCGCGCCATGTTCAACCATCGGACCGCTTGATCGACCCATAGGTTTAGGTAATATCTTTTAACATCGTTTTCTTTGCGGGGATTGCTGATTGCCTTGGCGACTTCTGACGACATTGTTTCAGGTTTAACGCTTGTTCCGTAACCGGGGTTCGCGTCTGCCATTGTTTCTTCATACGTCCAATACTTAGGGTCGTTCTGATCTTTTTCAGCATCAGCCGCAGCAATAAAAACAAAAGTATCAGGCGCATATATTTCACCCTCCAAGATAGCTTCACACAATAAATAATGCTCGTATCCAACACCCTCGCGTTGACCCGCTGTTGAGATAAGGAAATCTAACGGTTGGCGGCGAGTCCCTTCTGATTGATGAACGAACGTGTAAAGATCGTCACCATCCCATTCGTGCATTTCATCACCGATAATGCATGATGCGTTTAATCCGTGCTTACCTTTTGGTTTGCCTGTCAGGGGTTCAATCTTCGCACCAAGTTCATCACACCAAACAGCGGTTTTAAACGCTGTCAACTTGGCGGATAACATTTCGTCTTGGGAAATCATTTGGGTTATGAAGTCATAAACGATTCGCGCTTGGCTTTCCGTTCTGGCGATTAGATAAACTTCGGCACCCGGTTCGGCGTCCCCCATTAGTGCGGCGAGTGCCACGCCAGCGGCAAGAGTGCTGTTATGGGTTTGATGCATTCCCTCACCAGCGAGATAAAGGCTAGAAGGTGAATCAACTGTTATACACCGCATTGGTTTTGTGGGGATTGGGTTGATCGAAGTTATTTGAACCGTTCGTGATCTTGTGGGATTTTCAGGTCGTGGTTTCAATCTGTTAACGTGCCATGACGTTGTGCAAATATTATCTTCTTTATAAGCTGTGAAATTGATTCGCCATTTTGGGCCGATCTCACGTCCGTTTAATTTAGCGATTTCCTGAATGCAAGAAACCTTGAAACCTAGTGACCTAGCTAGGGTTGTTATGTCTTTAGACAATTGTTCAATAACTGTAGTTATCTCAACTTTACTAACCCGGTCAACGTGTCCGTCAGTATCAACTATACCTTGAAGAAGTCTTCGACGTTGGTGTTCATCACCAAATAAATAACCATTGGGGATATGTTTGTTATTGATAACACCTTCCCAATTTAGTCTACTTCTTAAGCCGTGAGCGGTTACGCGGGCACATGAGTTTTTGAAACATGATTCGCTATATTCGAAATCATCCGGGAACTGAGAAACAATTTCAACGCGGTCACGGTCATTAAGAGTTAGAGAACCCGTTGAAGATGTTCCGTCACCTAACCAAGCGCCGAACAAGTACGGATCAATAGTTAGTTCTTTCGACGTTGGTTGAAGCGCGTTATGTAATTTAAGGCGAAACTTTCGTTCGTTCTTGGCGTCGTGACGGTTTATCGTGATACCTTCCTCAACTATTTGTTGAGTAGTTAACGTAACGATATCCCATTTCGCGGACGGGTTCTTTCTCTCGATAGTCCATAAATGTTCGTCACCAGCGTCAATAAACGTCCCGTCAGAAAACACCACGCGGTAACATTGATCAGGTGTAACAGGGTTATGAGCGTGGACAACGTTGCAAACACTTCCCGATTCGGCGAATATTTGATCACCTTTCTTCAAATCACCGTTTCTTTTCCATCCATTCACTGTTGGAATAGGTGTATCAAGGTCCAGTAGTTTACCATTTTTGCGGGGCACCCAAACGTAAACGGTTCGATAGCGGCGATTACCGTTCTTGTCTTTCCAACCGAACACTTGACGGATAATGTTTTCTTGCCACGGCGACAAGTCGAACGGTTTACCCGCCCACTCGCCTTTGAAGTGTTTCAGGTATCGTGGAAAGAAAGCAACCACCGCGTCCGCAGCGTGTTGATCAAACCAATATTTTCCGTCTTCATCGTCCGGCTGCGTTACGCGGATTGGCATTAGTTACTATCCGATGGTTTGTTGAGGAAGCCAATCGGTCCTATGTTCTTTTGGCCGTCCGCTTGCTTTCCGGCGAGGGGTAAGTTCTTCAATGAATCAGCAAGCCCCTTGGTGAGTGCGTGCCGGGTGTTCGGGGTCAATCCGAATTGGGTTTCAAGTTTAATGATCGCTGTTTCGATCTGGGCGCGGGCGAGCAAGGCGGGGTTACGTTGAAGAACGTGATCTTTGTTGAATACCACCATTCCTTCATCGTCAATAATCTTGTTCAACTCATGCCACTCCGCGAGGTAGCGACAAAGCCGACCAAGTGCCGGAGCATCACCGTCACGCAGTAACCGAGCGTTGAATAGGTACTCGGCCAACACGTTCCATATGAGACACGCGGACGTGTTGGTTGGACTACCATCTTGAAGGAAACCGGGTGGATCGGGTATATGTGTTGGAGCGCTGGGGAATAGATCATCAACCGGTTCCGGTTCTTTGGGTTTCCCGCGTTTGCCGGGGTTGCCTTGCTTGGCGCGTTCTTCTGGTGTGTACTTTGGCGGGGGACCGGACATTATCGACCTTTACGAACTGGCTAGAACGTGGTTAATATATCCAAGTTTCAGGAGATTGCAAGCGTTGACAAAGTTGAGAGATATTATGACCGTGCATTGGCCTCATGGTTGGGTTGTTTATGAGCGGACACCAATCAACTCTAAGGGTCAATTTAAGTCGGTGGTGGGTTTGGTTGCGGGGTTAACCCGGCCAGAGTTGAAAATCATAGAAGTTAGTGACGTGGTTTGCCGGGAAACTCTATATGTGTTCTTGCATGAATGCGGTCACGTGAATTGCGGTCACTTCGCGAGTGACGATGAAGAAAGTTTACCGTTAGCACAACACGAATATGAAGCTGAAACATATGCGATCAACGCGATGCGTGCGGGTGGATTGTCAGTACCAAGAAAAACTTTGAAGGGTGCTAGAGAATACGTGCGCAAATGTATAGAAGAGGAACCCGACCGAATACAAACGAAAGAAGTTCTAAAGTTTGCATATGGTTCGCGGTGGCGACAACACTGTTAGTATCACAAAAACCAATTATCTGGGTTATCGTTATCATTATCGTAAGGTAGTTTGATTGTAACAGCTTTAATCCATTCGATCACAAAATATATTAAAGCGGCCAGAAACACGCCGGCAATGAACATCAATATCAAAACTGTTAGAACACTATGCATTATTTCACCTCTGGATTAAACTTGATCCATGCCCGTAATGATTCATTTGCATATTCAATCATTAAATCATCATTCTCTTGACCAATGTTTATGAACTCAAAATCATCTTCGTCTTGATCCAATCCAAACACTTTTCTAATCCAAGTGTCATCACCAACGGTGGAGTTTGATATAAGTAATGTTATCGGATCGCGGTCGGTCAATTTACATTCCTGTAAGTTTGATCCCAACACTTACGAATGTTGCAATATGCTTCACGCATTTCCACGACCTCCAACCATACTGTTTGATCGGTTGGTGCGGGGTGATCTATTTTAACAGGTCGCCACGCGAATACACGTTTCCATTTTTTACCGCGTTGAACACGTTCAATATGTTTCATGATTTTAAATCCTGTCCACTCGCGGTGTAGTCAAGTTGCTTGTTAGTGATCTGTCGCGCATATCGTTGTTGTTGTCTGACATTCTGGTGTGGGAGATATTTGCTTTTAAAATTTCTTTTCATTCTCTTTCGAATTTTCGAACCACGTATAAGGTGATGACCGGTCATTGCCGTCGCTAATGCTGCAATTGCAGCTAAGCCGGGGATGTGGATATTGTTTTTCATCGTATGGTTTCCTTTATTCGTTCAAAGATTGCGACACAGTACAAGACAACACTGATTATGAAGTATGACAAGATCACGCCAGCGGTTGTGAATAATGCCAGAGCGCCGAACATCAACGCGAGCACCATCGTCCATCCCGAACGTGTAAGCAAGTTCGCGATCTGTTTGATGCGATCCATTGGGAGCACTTTGACGATCTCTTGTTTGAGTTCGTTTGCGGATTCGTTCGCTGAGTGAATAGCTTCTTCTAAGTTTTGCGGTTTGTCAGGTTTGGTCATGCTAAATCAACATCGATTTCAATTAATTGTTCTGTAATATTATGATGGATTTCTGTGACAATACCTTCATGAATTTGTTTCCAGTCCCCATGAATATCTATGGAAATGCGTTCTTTCAATCTAGGAATTATGTAAAGATCACCGGACCATATATCATTATCTGTTTTAATATCATTTATCACAACTTTCATAATCCTGTTCCCTTATAGCCACAATGCTTTCTCATATACCACTTTGGTATAAACAATTCTTGGATCGGAGCGGCGTTTTCAATTATGGTTTCCTTTCTGCGGATGATTGAAATCGGATACCAGTAACCATTGAAGCCAAGTGATATTCGTTTGTTGTCTGTGTCAGTTACGAAGAATTCATATTGGGTTTGATCCACCATCACAAAGTTGTGTTGATCGGCTGGGCGCACTTCTGGAATGTCGGTGATTTTGATCACCGGAATGCTTTCCCTTTTATGAAACCAATTGAATCAATCACCAACACAATTCTTGTTATGCAACCGATTGGTTGGTTTTGTGCATATTGCATTGCGTTTTCTAATTTGGTAAAGGTTCTTTGCTTTATCCCAATTTGACCGTGTTGTTCTAAAAATTCCATATTGTGTGCGAGAACTAAGAACTTTTGATTTGTTGGTGGTTGCATATCCGCCGGGCGAGGTGCGAACTGTTTTCCGATTTTGACAAGTTCACCTAATAATTCATTAATAGTTTTTTTACCCACATTCGGAAGTCGGTGGATTTCAGTTTTTGAAAATCGGGCGAGGTCTTCTATTTTGGTGATCCCCAATTCTTTCATTACTTTTTCAGCTCTTTGACTCAACACGTTAATTCCCCTTCGTTGATGTTTACAGTATCCCACCAAAACCCTAACGTAAAGTTAACGTGTCACGATTTCTCATTACAATAATCACACATTCTGTTGTATGGTCCATCAGATTCAAAATCTTTTTCACAAGTTAAACATTTTCTGATTCTGAATTCAGCGGATTGTCTAATTTGAATTTCTAAAGTCATCTTATCCATTTCGTAATTTTTCTTCAACTTTTTCAATTTTCTATATGCGCGATCTCTTGCAGTTTCTAATAATACGGATTGTTTGTTCAATTGTTTTTTATACCCAATCTTAAATTCTAGTAGTCTTTTCAAATCATCACCCGGCGCATCAGGTTGCACAGACTTTTCCATTTTTTTAACTTGACGAATTTGATCAATTTCAGATTCAACAGAATCCAGTTGAGAATATTTCGCGGCTACTAAATCAGCGGCGCGGGATAATCTCATTTGTGCGCTGTTCAAATCACTTGTTAGATTTTTTAACTGCGTTTCTAAATTTTGCACTTGCATTATTTTCAATTCCTTCAATGATGTTAATTGAATAGAAACCGTATTGCAAATCGATTGCCAGAACAATACATATCATCATTACAAATCGGTAAGATTGCGGGTTGCTAGGTTCATACTTTGCGAATGATTATTAACTGGTGAACATTGAAGAAAATATTCATTATTCAATTTTTAGTATCCACAACCTGCGCACGAAAAAAATTGAC
>JAJDAG010000078.1 GCA_029262005.1 Candidatus Zhuqueibacterota bacterium
CGACAACAACGCTTGTGGCATCAAGGCTGCCATCCGGGTCAGAATCATTGGCGAGAATATCAATCACTGCGGCAACACCCACCGCTGTGACATCGGCGTCATCAACAGCCACAGGCGGCGTATTCGACCCACCCGCTCCGGTCGAAACGATAAGCTGCGGCGGTGTTGACCCCTGACGCGTGTAATACTTGGCCTGATTACCGGAATTGTTTCTAATCGCGAAACTGATAATACCGTTACCCGAAATCGCCGATGTCACATCAAGATCAACAACCTCATTTGGAGTAACAACACCCGCACTCGCCAACGCTGAACCGTTGATCACCGGGGCATTGCCGGAGGTCAGGCTGTTTTCATTCCATGGCGTTGCAGTCCCGACAAGATCATTACCAACCGGATAAATCGAACCGCCGTCAGGGCTGCCATCCGCAATACCGTCGGTTACCTTTAACCGGAGAACAGCGCTTTGAACAGCGCCGTTCAGCCCGGAGACACTAAATTTGAAGTAGGAATTAAATTTGCCTTGTTCAACTTTGGTCGTTGTCTTCAAACCATAATTCTTTGTTGCTTCGGTGACTTTAACCTGACCATCATCCGTTGGAATAAACGTCAAAGTCTGACTGCCACCACCGCCACTACTATTTACGGTTACTGTCACTGTTGCCGCATTTGAAGTAGCGCCGGCGTCGTCTTTTACTGTGTAAGTAAAACTATCTGTGCCGCTGAAGCCACTGTTTGGTGTGTAAGTCGCAACCCCGGAGTTGGCATTTATCGAAACAGAGCCATTTGCAGACGGTGTACCGACTACAACGCTTGTCGGATCAAGTGTGCCGTCGCTGTCACTGTCATTTCCTAAAATATCGATAATGACCGCTGTGTTTTCTGAAGTCGTTGTCTGATCATCAACCGCCACCGGCGCAACATTGCCGGCGCTCACCGTGATCGTTACGGTTGCCGGATTCGAAATAGCGCCCTGGTCATCCTTTACTGTGTAAGTAAAATTATCCGTGCCGCTGAAGCCGTTGTTTGGTGTGTAAGTCGCCACGCCGGAATTTGCATTTATAGAGACAGCGCCATTGGTTGGCAATGTGCCGACAACAACGCTCGCCGGATCAAGTGTGCCGTCGCTGTCAGAATCATTAGCAAGAATATCGATGACTGCTGCGATGCCGGTTGGGGTTGAAGCCGCATCATCAACAGCATTTGGTGGTGTGTTTGCAGCGCCACTTCCAGTCGAAATCACAAGTTGGGGCGGACTCTGACCCTGGCGTGTGTAATATTTAGCCTGATCACTTGAATTGCTGACAACCGCAAAACTGAGTACACCATTGCCTGTAACTGCTGAAATGACATCAATCTCGACAACTTCATTTGGTACAACAGCACCAGCGCTTGCCAATGCCGAGCCGTTTATCCCCGGTGCGTTTCCTGCGTTTAAACTGTTTTCATTCCATGGGGTTGATGTACCCGCAAAATCATTGTCCACCAGATAAAATGAGCCACCGTCGTCACTGCCGGCAGCAGGGTCCTGGGAAACATTCAATTTCAGCACAGCACTTTGAATCGTGCCGGCCAGCCCCGTTACATTAAACTTGAAGTACGAATTGAATTTATTTCGCTCGATTTTGGTTGAGGTTTTCAGACCATAGTTTGCGGCGGGCTCAGTCAGCTTCACATAGCCATCATCCGTAGGAAGAAATGTCAGTGTCTGACCACCCCCGCCGGATGTGCTCACGGTCACGGTTACCGTTGCCGTATTTGAAGTGGCGCCGGCATTATCATCCACGGTGTAAACAAATGAATCCACCCCAACAAAACCTGTTGCGGGTGTGTAAGTCGCCATACCATTGGCATTATTGATTGATACGGTGCCACTAAGAGGCTGAGTAACAACATTCACGCTGGCGGGATTCAAGCTGCCGCCAACATCAATGTCATTACTTAGTATATCTACAATAACGGCGATATTTTCTGTGGTGGCGGCCTGATCATCTCCGGCAACCGGTGCGGGATTAAACGTTGAACCATCGAGAGGCATGAAATTGTGAAGATAATATTCGGAATCACTGGCACTGGCAATCACAACCAGGCCGGTTGCAGAATTGACGTTCTGCTTGGTCGACTTTGCGTCATTGACGTTTGCATCATCCTGACTATAAATAAATGTTCTACCGGCACCTGTGGGAAAATTCAAGTTATTGATGTGTGCGACCTTCAACTCAATCGTCCGGGGCGCGAAAAAATGGCTGGAGAAAACATAAACGCTGTCGGTCCCTGAATTGAGCAAGACCATTGGCCGCGTCAAACGATCTCTGACAAGCCCAACTATATGGTTACTCCAGTTGCCGCTGCTTGTTCTTTTTAACAAGTAAATCCCGGGAGAATCAAGATCGCTTTCATTCGTTTTGACGGCAGCGACAATGTCCCCGGTAAGCGGGTGCGTGGCCAGATTAATATGATCATCCGAGATGTTGCTCGTGCCATCGCCCAAAGCGGTCTCGCGCGGTTCCCAGTTTGTATCAGCCAGGCTATCTTCATGCACAGCAAAGTAAGTTATCTGGTCATTCTGGTTGCTCCACATCACGCCAATTTTGTCATTATCAAAAGCAATGAGCGCTGAAATATCATCCGAGTCAATGTCATTGCCTTGAACCGGCATCACAAATGGTTGTCCCCAGGTCAAATCATCACCCACTGTCCGATTAATCCAGACTTTGCCACCGGATGTCCAGGTTGCCCAGAGTTTGCCAAGAGAATCCTTATCAATCACCAGAGCTTCAACTTTGCTGGTCAGATTAATATTGACTGGAAAGCCCGCATCCAAACTGTAAAACTGTGAAATAGTGTCGTAGCTGTAACGGTAAAGTCGTCCTTCTTTTGGCGATGTGTTTGAAACCGCTCGGGAAGCCACATATAATTTCTGCCCATCCCACAAAACATCCTGTGCACTGTGCGCCCGGTCATCTACGTCCGGTCCGACATCACTCCAGCACTGGCTGGTTGAGTCAAGTTGATAAATACGAAATTTTGCGCTCAGCGGAGCCCAGAGCACGCCCCACCAGGTGCCGTCATTGAACCAGAGCTTGCTTTCCGGCTTATCCGCAGTTGGCTTATCCGACACACCTGTATTGCCATAATAAAAATCGCGAAAGCCAACATCTGTTGGCTCACATTTGACGCCACCGCCAGGCGGCAGTTGCTGTGCCGGAATTTCAATTTTAAATGGAAACTCGCTGACCGCATTCAGAAAACTGCTATCCGCATCAACGACTCGAATCAGGGCAAATGAAGTGCTGTCAGGCGGAAGTGTCCAGTCGAAATTCCCATTATTGGCAGCCAAAGCAGAGACAACGGACCAGGTTGCACCATTATCGCTTGAATAATCGATCATGACATTGGGGCCGCCACCGCCGGTACTCCAGCGAATGGTTGTGGTGCTGTCGGCCTGAAACACTTCGCCACCCCCTGGTGAAATCAAGTGCATAAACGCGCCGGAATATAGCGGCGCTGTGGAAGTGACAAACTGCGGATAACTTGTGCCGTTGAGAAGAATATCGCCATCGTTATTGTTGGAGGTATGGTCTATAATCTGGGTCCCGGAGCCTTCATCAAACGACCAATAGGCAACCAAGCCAGACTCATCACCAACAAGTGGACGATTCATCGAATCGAAAAGCTCGGTAGCTGTCTTCTCCACATTCCAAACCCGAATTTCATCCATGTCACCGAGAAACCGCTTCTCATCTTGATAAGCATGCCGGCCAACAGTCACCCGAGCAGTCGTAGTTGGCATGCCACCCGGCGCAACAGCACCATTGCCATATTCTACACCATCGATAAAAATCCTCACCATGAACGTGCCGGCGTCATACGTCATGGCAATATGATGCCAACGGTTTGGTACAATTACCCCGCCCCCGGCTTTATACTCAAAATTGGTAGCGTTGTTTTCTACGGCCACTGAGACTTCGTTTTCAGCGCTGCCATCAACCATCAAACTCCATTCTTTGTACCGCGTGTCCTTCCATTTTTGGATGACAGGACGATCTTTCAGCAAATTTGATAACTTGATCCACGCTTCCACTGTCTTACTCTGCCCGGGAGAACCTTGAAGGTAAACAGAGTTATCCACTCGTGCATAACCACCGTTTCCGTCAAAATGAAAAGCGGAGCCGCTGTTCTGTGCGAAAAGTGAATTTGTGAGGAGAAAAAAGATACTCGAAATGACAGCTAAGTTTCTCATTCTTGTGGGAGTTCCTATTTACATCATTACAACATTTATTTTATATATTTTTCCATATTATTAAAATAGCATCAATACAGTCATTCTACGTAAGAATTTGCGTGTTAATTTTCTGTATTATTTTTCATCATTTCTCTAGTCACCGCTTCTCGCTCTTACCCGCCGCCACATTTTCTCTTTGACTTTATAGCATTACTGTTTTATCTTAAAATCATTCATTTCCTACAGTCCTTTCCCCGCTGCTTCCAAACGTTTTTAACGTTGCCATGATGCTGGAAAAGACTATAGGAATGGCTAATTCGTGTCTGATCGAAACCTCGAATAGTTTTGTTATTCCGGCTTTCTTTTATGCCGGAATCTCATAATTTGAGCTGGAGATTCCCGCACAAATGATCGCGGGAATGACTGCGCGGAAGTGTTTCCGGTCAAACACGAATTCAAATGTTCAAAAAGCAGACTGCTTAAATTGGTAAAAGTCCGGATTCGCGCTAAGCTTTCAGCTTGCCCAAGGAGCAAACCATAGAACATAAGACTCACATTTCTGACTTTGATAGAATGAAGAAAAATTCAACATCCAAAAAGATGAGGCCTGATGCCTGGTTTAATTTTTTCACAACGAATTAAAAGAAAGAGTCACGACACGGAAATCACCCTCGAGCGTAGCGAGGCCGTTGGCAAGTACTTCACGCAAACTCCGAGCAAGCCTGAAGAGCCAGGCTATTTACAGGATAAAGCGCTAATGATCACCGGCGGCATTTTGCTTTTTATTGGACTAATTCTCTGCTGGCAGGGGGATGTACTATTCAAAATATTAGGCGCTGTTGTTGGTTTTTTTGCCGCAAAAACACTCATTTGGCGCGGCATTACGGAGTATTCGGAAGCAAGGAAAGAATACAAAGAAGTTCTTAAACAATACCGTATGGCTTACGAAAATGCCGAGCCAAAACCGTCAGACAAGCAAATGGATCGATGGCAAAAGGAGGATTTGAGAAAAATCACAGCTGAGGCACGAACAAAACTTTGGTTAGAAAACGAAGATCTCAAAAATGATTTTCTTATTATTGGCGGACCGTCAGGCTCTGAAAAAAATCAATATGCACTCGGTAAAGATGGCAAGATTCGATATTCCAGGCTAAATATTCTCTTCGTTCATCTAGCCGAATATCACATCGCAACTTACCGGTGCCTGTATACCTTTTCAAATGGACTAATTATAAATGACGCAACGCGAGAATTCCCCTACAAAGAAATTACTAATTTTGAACTAAAAACCATCAATCAGCATCTTTCTATTATTAACGGCCAGCAGGATTTCGAAAGCGGCCTACAGCAATTTGCGCTTTACACAAGTGGTCGCAATATTATCAAGGTGATTTACGCTTTTTCAAAAGATTCTGACCCGGACGGCGCATTGGTTCGAATTGGTTCAGAAGAAACAATTAGTGTGATAAGGAAGAAATTGGCAGAGCATAAAATGTAATACTAATAACAGGCAGATCAGCGGCAAGCAGGGGCGCCGGAGATTTAGCCTGACCGCAGTAAACACACATCTTCAGTTCTTAAATCGCACCTACAAGGAGACGCCTTCATGAAAATCTTGAAAT
>JAJDAG010000079.1 GCA_029262005.1 Candidatus Zhuqueibacterota bacterium
TGGCAACCAATGTCGGGAGAAATAATCGGGCTCTAACATGTTTTCTTCCGCCGCCGGTCATGCGTTTTCCACGGAAGATGCCACTATCACGATTGATTGGCGCAACGCCGACGAGAGCAGCGATTTGCCTGCGATTTAGAGCACCTAATTCGGGCAATTCTGTAACAATCATTTGGGCAGTTATTTTACCAATGCCGGGAATGGATTGTAAAAATTCAGCTTTTTGTTTTAGTTCAGGGACTTGTTTAATTGTGTTGTCTATCTCTTTGTCAACGTTTTCAATTTGTTTTTCAATGGCACGAACAATGGTGGCTATGCTCTGTTTTACTTCTTTGTTAAAAGCATGTTCTTTGCGATTAACTTCCGCTGTGTGCATATCCAGGAGTTGTTTTCGACGCGAGGTTAAGGCTTTTAATTTTCTGGAGTTACTATCAATGAATTTAGTTGGCATTGGTTCCAGGGTCGCCGCATATTTGGCAATAACCTGAGCATCGATTTTATCGGTCTTAGCCATTTTGCCTAAAGCACGAGCAAAATCCCGGATGCGTCTTGGGTTTACGACTGCCACTGCAAAGCCCTCTGCCTGAAGGTGGCTGGCCAGATGCATTTCGTAACCACCGGTTGCCTCCATGACAATGAGCTCCGGCTTAAGTTCGTGACAGAGTTTAATACAATGACTGATTCCTTTAGAAGTATTTTTCATTTCAAAGGCTTTGTTTTTATCGAAAATAAAAAGATCAAAAGACCGTTTTGAAATGTCGATACCAATACAATTTCTCATGTTATCCTTCCTTGCAATACGGGTTCATTAAAAGTAGTAATGTCCCAAGCGACTGTTCGGACTTCGAGAATAAAACAGTCTGCCGGATCCGGCTACTGGCGGGCTCACAAGCCCTAGGGTGCGACGATCTCGACGGACTGTTTTTTAAGATAGTGTTTTGACTGATCAATGTCACTAATATTAATATACAAGGGTGCGGTCCTACCGCACCAACACGCAAACCGATTATGACAAGCTCGGTTTCTGTGAAAAAGTCGGGCTTTACTTTTTTAAATATCTTTGTACCTTTTCGCAGTGTCGTTCAAAAAATACGCGGTTACGACTTCGGCGATGGCCCCGATTGGGCTATTGCTTTCCCTGGCCTAGGAAAAATCGCTGCCGACCGCGATAAAATGGTTCCCGACCATAGAAAAATCATTACCGACCATGATAAAATGGTTCCTAACCATGGAAAAATGATAGACGACCTGCATAATATGACACCCGACCACGGAAAAACAATAAATCGCCGATAGGAAGCCAGGTAGGATGCTGTCCCACGGCACCTAATGCGCTAACCGTTCATAAACCAGCCCGGCTTCTTCCCATGTGTCCGGGATTACCTTTTATTCCCAACCTCCTTACCTTGCCAGGAAATCCTTCTTACTCAAAAGCTGCACACTCAGAACTGATTTTCATTGAAACAAAGCAAAACTAAAGTTTTGCACTCCAAAACTTCGCTGGTCTAACTCAATGTCTTTGTATTCGCAAAGAAGCTGTTTTCTTCATTGCCAATCCGGCCGGTGCCTGTTCTTTCTAAAAACAGAATCCATCTATTTCCGATACAGGTGGGGGGGGACCTAGGTAGGTACCCCTCCCCACCTCAGAGCTCGGCGCGCGGGGGTTAAAGCTCGGCGTTCGGACCTCTGAGCTCCGCCGATGGACTTTTTAGGTAGGGCGTTGCACCTTTGAGCTCGAATGCCCGAGGTAAAAGGTCGGCGGTTGCACCTCAGACCCTCGTCAGAAATCGGTCGAGACAAAAGTCGGGCCATGTTGGTGCGTGCTTACATACGAACAGCACCCTCCATAAAAAAAGCCCACTGCTTAGGTGGGCTTTTTTTGTACGCCAGACAGGATTCGAACCTGTGACCTACGGATTAGAAGTCCGTTGCTCTATCCAGCTGAGCTACTGGCGCATTTTTAGAGACCAAATATAGCGCAATCGCTTAAAAGATGCAATTAAATTTTGAGAATGTGAAACGTGTGAATGATGCGTTGCAGTGTGGATTCAATACAGCGGATTTTATGCATATCATGCTTTTATTCTATGCATGCACAGACAATCCGGGTCAGCGTTGGCAACTCATATTTCTGAAAACAGTGGCCCTGTAAACGGGAAAAAGATTCAGGCCAGCAGTGCCTGCAGTTTTTGACTGACTTCCCACGGTTCGAATGGTTTCTTCAGCACGTTGGCAAAGCCGTGGTCGGCAAAATTTCTAACCTCTGGTGCGTCCTCATAGCCACTGGCAACGATGGCTTTGATTTCGGCATCAAGTCCTTTTAGCTCGCTGACCGTTTCCAATCCACCCATTCCGTCGGCTATGGTCAGGTCAATGATTACGACATCAAATTTGTCATTATTTTCAAGTGACTCGCGGTAAAGTTCAATTGCCTCTTCGCCGTTTTCAGCCAGTATCACGGAGTAGCCCAGCCGCGTAAGCAATTTTTCAATACTCGACCGAACCATGATTTCATCGTCCATAACCAGGATTCGCCCGGAGCCCTGGTGCAAGATGCCGAGTTCATTCGTAGCATCAGTTTCAATTTGTGCACCCGGCGTAGCAGGCAAATAGATGAAAATGCCTGTACCGTTTCCTTTTTGTGATGCTGCGGCAATGTGGCCGCCGTGATTTTTTATGATTGAGTGGCACATGGCCAAACTGAGTCCACTGCATTTAATTTTTGTAGAAAAATAAGGGTCGAAGATCTGGCCAATGATACTTTCGGGGATGCCGACACCGTTGTCTTCAATCGCGATTCGAACATATTTTCCCGGCTTAAGGGGCGATTCATCTCCTGCCACTTGCTCAGTGCTCTCCGCCTGGATTTTTATTGTGCCGCCATCGGGCATGGCCTGGTCTGCATTCAGAATCATGTCGCTTAGTACCTGGCTGATTTGTGCTTCATCTATTTCCACCGGCCATAAATTATCCGCAAGCTTGAATTTACATTTCACCTTGGAACCCTGCAGGGTGAATTCAACGGTTTCCTTAATCAGGGTGGCAATGGTTGTTGCCCTTTTTTCGGATGCGTCACGCTGGGAAAAGGTAAGCAATTTTCGAGTCAGGTCGCGCGCCTGGTGACAAGCGTTTTGCGCATTGCGCAGAAGCGCGTTTGGCGCATCATTTTCATTTATATCCATACGCGCGGTGGAAATGTTCACAAGAATTGCAGTAAGAATATTGTTGAAATCGTGGGCAATGCCACCAGCCAACACGCCGAGAGAGGCCAGATTCTGCGCCATCACGAGTTCATCCTCAGCCAATTTGCGCTGGGAAATATCACGCAAAATAGCGATAACCCTGATTGTGCCGTCCGCGCATCTAAAGGCCGCACATGAATTCTCAAACCAGACCCAGTAACCCTGTTGGTGTTGGAATCGAAAGAGTATTTGTTCTGCTGTCAACGAGTCGATGATTCGCCGCAAAGTGTGCACTGTTTTGTTGACGTCATCCGGATGAATGAAATTACTGAGCGGCTTGCCAATGAGCGCATCAGGCGAATATCCAAGAATGGTGCTGCAATTGGGACTGATGTACAAGTGTCTGCCGTTGATGTCCGTTTCGCAAATCAGGTCCTGGGTGTACTCTGCCAGCGCATTAAATCGTTGCACAATTTCGTAGCGCCAGGTATTTTCGGCTTGCAGTTGTTCGAGTTGTTCTTGCAGAGAAGCGGTGCTTTTTTTCAGCTCAGTGTTTTTGTTGTTGAGAAGCAGTTCTTGTCTGGCGTGCGCATGTTGCAGCCGTTTTTGGTTTTCGCTTTGTTGCTGCGCACGGGTTAGTGACTCTGTAAGTTTTTCAACCTGAGCCGTTAAAGCCCTGTTTTCAATTTCAATTTTTTTTATTCGTGTTTTAAAAAAGAGGCGAAGTGGCATGTCTGAATTCCTGAGTAAAGAGTCAACATGTCGGGGACGAACGGGCAACGTTGGTAAAAGTAGGCATCCACCTCGCAAGCCGCAACAAATATTTACCTTATGTGTTGCAATTCTCAATTACCGCAGATTAAATTTAAAAAGATGTTACAGCAAAAGTCCTTGCTTTTCCCATGATTTTTTTGAACAATAGCCCATGCAAAAATTCAGGCTTATCTTTTCATTTATCGTTCTGTTGTTGGTTTTTTCAGGGGAAATATATGCCGGCGAAATTCGGGTTGAAGGCCTGAAATTCAAAGGCAACAAACAGCTTTCTTCGGGCAAGCTGGCAAAGGCCATATTTACGCAGGCCAATCCGTGGTACCGATTGTTTATGCCCTGGATAGATTCCAGGTTATTTGACAAAGAGGTTTTCCTCACCGACTTGCTCCGGTTAGAGAAATTCTATCAACAGGAGGGCTACTTGCTGGCAAAAGTAACCGACTACAAGTTAAATTTCAGCCGGAAGAAAGATAAGGTTAAAATTACTGTTTTTGTAGAAGAGGGGGAGCCCACCAAGGTTGATGAGGTTACTTTTCAATTTAAAGCCGATTCTACACGGGGCCTGATTCCTGAGCGCATGCCGCGCATCCTGAAATTGAAAAGTGGTAAACGCTATCGTGAGATCGATTTACGCCTTGATTATGATAAAATCATCACGCGGTTTAGTGACAATGGCTATCCTTACATTGAAGCAAAAGTTCGCCCGGTTTTTGACCGGAAGAACAAAACAGTCAATCTTGTTTGGATGTTAAAACCCGGGCCGTTTTGTCATTTTGGAAAAATTATTTACAGTGGCAATGAGCATGTCTCGGACAAAGCCATTCAGCGCGGACTCGGTTTTGCGCAGGGGAAACCGTTCGCGCAAAAGAAACTGGCCAGTGCCCAGAGCCAGGTTTACCGGTTGGAGCTTTTTCAATTTGTCAGTTTGCGTGCAACAGAACTGGAGAGCCAATCTGTCGCCATACCAATTGAAGTTCGTGTTAAAGAAGCCAAATTGCGGACGCTCAAATTTGGCCTCGGATATGGTACGGAAGAAAGCTTTCGTGGTTTTGCGCAATGGCGCCACAGAAATTTTCTCGGCGGTGCACGCATCTTGCGGCTCAATGCCAAACGTTCAGCGCGGTTGCTGCCGCTGGAGATCGAGGCAGAGTTGAGCCAGCCTTATTTTCTTTCTAACCGCAACGATTTGATTGTTAAACCTTTCTTCCGCTGGACGAAGGAAGAAAGCTTTGAAGAGCGCAGTTTTGGCTCTGAGCTTACGCTCACTCGTAGATTAACCGGTAACACCAATGCTTTTACAACAACAATTTTCGAGCAAGATACAGTTACGGCAAAAGGCGGCACCGGCGGTTCCAGCAGTAAGTCAAAGTCCATATTACGAGTCGGTCTAACGCGCAATTCCTCTGATCAGCTTTTCACACCCACACGCGGGAGTGTCACAACGCTGCTTTTGGAGGAATCCGGCCATTTTTTGAGCACATCCGGCAAATACATCAAAATTTACGCGCAGCACCGTTTGTACAAACGCTTTGAAAAGAAAAATGTATTTGCTGCCAAGTTTACTGTTGGCCTGATGCGGCCCGTGAGCGGCTCGGCCACAACACCACGCGAAGAGCGTTTTTTTTCAGGTGGAAATTATTCTGTACGCGGCTGGTCCCGGCAGGAGCTTGGTCCTGCCGATGCCGGTATCCCGCTGGGTGGCGATAGCCTTGTTGAAGGTAGTTTTGAACTCAGGCGCAACCTTTATAAGCAGTTTAGCGGTGCGCTCTTTCTTGATTATGGCAATGTCTGGCAAAAGTGGGATGACCTGGCTTTGAATGATCTGCACTACGCCATTGGCCTCGGCTTGCGTTATAATACGTTAATTGGGCCTATCCGGATCGACTTAGCGCGCAAAATTAACAAGCAACCTTCCGATGGGAACCACCCATTTCAGTTACATTTCAGTATCGGGCAGGCATTTTGATGGCGAGACTATTCAGGTTTACTTTTTACGCGGTTGCGTTTTTTTTCGCACTGGTGATTTTTCTTATTATTGTTTCGCAAACCCCGGTGTTTAAAAACTGGTTGTTAGAGAAAACGCTCACGAGCATCAATGAAAATGTTAATGCTACTCTCACCAGCGGGGATTTGGGTGGGAACCTCTTAACTAATTTTCATCTTGATGATCTTGCGCTTGAGCTGGATGGCAAACCACTTGCCACGGTAAAGCGCATTGATATCCATTACAGCCCGATTGCTCTGCTTTCAAAACATCTTCTGATTCGAACTGTCAACATTGAAAATCCTCATGCCTTTTTGACTCAAATTGACAGTCTGCGTTGGAATTTTTCGACTTTGTTTGCTAGTACATCTGCTTCATCTCCTTCTGAAGTGCGCGAACAGTCCGGCAGTGAACTGGAGTGGGATGTGACGGTTGAGTCTATTTTGATTCGGAATGGCTCTGCCCGAATCGTGCAGGCAGAGGGCGAAACCGTCAAAATGCCTGCGCTGGTTCGGGATTTTGAGGTTAAGTTGGGCTTCTGGTTTATCGATGGCAAGCTCAGAGCCTCACTTGAGCAGTTGAATTTTGCAACAGAGCAGCCTGCTTTCCACCTCCGCAGCATGAAAGCGGGCGTGTTCTTTCAACAACAGGATGTAACCACCGGCGAGCTTGAAATAATAACGCCGGCGTCCAGGCTTTCCTCCAACATCAAAGTAACTGATTTGAAAAATCCAGTGGTTGACCTGTTTCTGTCCGGTGCGCCAATCTCATTTGCGGAAATCAGGCAAGTGCTGCCGGAATTGACTCTTTACGGCGATCCACGCCTCGATTTGGAAGTGACGGGCCCGCTAAATGATTTAAACTTGCAATGCAGTATTCAGATTGACCGGAGTGTTTCGCATCTCTCGGGCCATCTCGATATTTCAGAGGTGCCGTATCAGTATGATCTGCATGGCGATTTTTTCGATGTTGACCTGGCAGTCATAACTCAGGACAGCGCTTTGGCCAGCGACCTGAATTGTAAATTTGCTATCCGTGGCACGGGCACCGAAATGGGGGCCGTGAACGCTGTTGTAAACGCTGCTTTTGACAGCAGCATGTTTATGGGAACCGCTTTCTCGGCACCGGATTTCGAGTGCCGGATTTTGGGAGATAGTCTTTCATTTAACATCAATGCTGATGTTGAAGGCAGCAACATTGACCTGGCCGGCGATATTGTATTGTCAGAAAATAACGTGGAATATGTTTTCGGCGGGCATGTTCGTCATTTTGATGTCAACCGCTTTGCGCAAGCGGATGAACTGCGTAGCGATTTGAATTTTACGTTGAATGTCCGGGGAGCCGGAATCGATAGTGAGAGCCTGGCAGGTGAGCTGCGGCTGCAGTTACTGAAATCTTCTGTAAATGGTGTTCCTCTGGACTCAGCGCAGATCCGCGTTGCGCTGGCCGAACAGAAAGCAGATATTCACACACTTGAGATCCGGTCTCCGGTTGGAACATTCAAAGCGCACGGCACCCTTTCAGTCGACCAATCGACAGACATTCGTTTTAATGGTGATTTCTCTGATTTTTCACTCCTTTCACCGGCAATTCCTGCAGATTCGCTTTTCGGCATTGGTCGTTTTTCAGCCACTGTATCCGGCCTGCAGGATTCTCTGCTGGTTCAAATGAAACTCTCGTTGCCGCATGCCGGCATGGCAGGTATGCGGCTGAATCGGTTCGAAGCAGATGGCGCAGGCTATGTAACCAGCAATCATTATCATTTTGATCTTTTAGCAAGCGGGGCCGGTCTGAATGCCTACGGCACTGTTCTGGACACCCTTGCTCTGGACGCACAACTTACAGATGAAATTTCTTCTTTTAGGGTAGATGTCAGCGTTGCGGAGCAATTGTCGTTGCAGACACGTGGTGATTTCCAAAGTGAGGGCGAGCGGATAATCGTCAACCTGAATGACTTGACAGTTGCTTTTCTTGAACAGATCTGGCGAAAAGAAGGCGGCTCCTCAACAATAACATTGGATGACAATTCCTATGAAATTGATGATCTCAGGCTCTCGTTCGCGGAGCAAAGGTTTCGTCTCAACGGCCTGTTTGCTCTGGATGGGAGTAACAGTTTGCATCTGGCCTTGAATCGGATAGACATTGCCCAATACCGGGAATTTCTGGGCGATGTGTTTGATTTGCAGGGAACACTCGACTTTGATATTGCTTTGAATGGCCCATTGACACAACCGGCCTTGCAGGGTCGAGTTGATTTTACCGAAGGTGAATATTATGCTGTGCCGTTTGCACGTTTGAGCAGTGAGTTTGGCTTCGGTGACAATTATTTTCGTTGGCAATGCCGTCTTGCCAAGGATGAGTCGGATAGCCTGCTGAAAGCGAGTGGAAAATTTCCCCTGGAACTTTCTCTTTCCCCTTTTCAGTACAAATTGTTGCCGGATGAGCAATTGGAATTGAAGTTCAGTACCCGCGGCCTGGACATTGCTTTTATGCAAGCGTTTGCTGTGGGTATTGAGGATGTTAGCGGCCTCCTCGTGGCTGATATTGTTTTGCGCAACACCTTGAACGATCTTCGCGGTGTGGGCCCCATTCGGTTAATAAACGGCAAACTAAGAATTCCCGAGTTGGGTACGAAATATGAAAAAATAAACATCGTGGTCGTGTTGAAGGAGAAAGAGTTGCTCATGCGTGAACTCCAGATTCGCTCCGGCGGCGGTTATATCAAGCTGCTTGAAGGCAGCCTCTCTTTGTCCGACGATGGGCTTGATGAGTTTGAGTCCAAACTTCAGGTGAGACGATTTGAGGTGATAAACAACAAACAGTTGAAGGCCCGAGCCGAGGGTATTATCGAGCTTGGCGGAAGCATTCAATCACCATCTATTATGGGTGATCTAACCGTGGATAATGCACGGATTTTTTACCAATCATTTGAGGAGGAAACAGCGGTTGCTTTGACCGCTCAGCCATTTTTTGTTGTGATGTCTGACTCAGTGGATTTTGATTCTTCCGGCGCCTTACGTTTCCAGGAGACGAAAGAGCATGAAGAGCAGCTCTTTACAGATTCTGAGTTTTATAAAAATCTCACCGGCGAATTGTCGTTTTTCTTCCCACGGAATGTCTGGATCCGCAGCCAGGATACCAACCTCGAAATAAAAGGGGAGGTCGTTGCAGTTAAAGAAGCGGATGATTTTGTTCTGTTTGGTTCATTTTCCACCATGCGGGGTTTTTATGAACTGTTTGGCAATCGTTTTCAAATTAATAAGGGCGAACTTGTTTTTAATGGGGAACAGGAATTGAATCCTGAGGTGGCCATTCAGGCAACAACGATTGTTACTGAAGAGCAACCTGATGGCGAGCAGGAAACTCATGAATTTACAGTAGATATCTCAGGAACCTTGTTAGCTCCGGAGTTTCAGTTTCTTTTAGATGGGGATGTAGCCCCGCAGGAAGATATCATTTCAATTCTGATCTTTGGAAAGCGCGCCGAAATGTTGAACCAGAACTCGGTTAGTGCCGGCAACATTGGTTCAGAAGGTGGACTGGGAGGCAGCGCAAAAGGCCTGCTGACCGGCCAGCTCATAAAGCAGCTTTCACATAAATTGGGCCAGGGATTGCGTCTCGATGTCATTCAAATTGAGAGCGGCAACGAAGGCAATATTAATGAAGGCAAGATTAAAGTGGGAAAATATGTAACCCCGGATGTGTTTGTGACTGTGAGTCAGGATTTTGGCGAGCAGAATTCATTGGTTGAGCTTGAATATGAAATACCCAGAAAAATTTTATTTTTTAACCTGTTGCTGCAGGCGTCGCAGGACAGGAAGGGCGCTACGGGTCTTGATGTAATTTGGAAAATGGAGTGGTAAACCCTGAAGAAGGGGCGAAGTCAGATATGTTTGATTGTCGCAACATCTTTCTGCAAACATATTTGCTGTGGCGTATTGTATATTCGACTTTAAAAAAGTTGTGGATGAGAACAAAGAGAATTGCATGACAAGGAATGGAGGTTCCTATGCCAAGCGGTGACAAGGCCGACCCAAAATGTCAAAGAGTTGACGCGCTTGTGGCAGAGTTGCGCACTACCGACTGTGTTATTTCTGACGAAAAATTATTAGAAGTTCTTTCATTTGGCCATGCTGCTGTGCCTTCGCTGGAGGCCATTATCACGGAAGCGCTGAGCCATTCGGGTAGTATTCAATCGGCCCCACCTAAAAATACAGAGTGGTTCAGAATTATTCATGCACTTTATCTGCTCGCCCATCTTCGTTCAGAAGATTCTCTCGATTTGGTGTTGT
>JAJDAG010000080.1 GCA_029262005.1 Candidatus Zhuqueibacterota bacterium
AGGGGCAAATTTTGCCGCGTTAAAAGAAGCGGTGGACGCGCCAGAGAGCATCATCGGGGCCATTATAGTTGTGGACACTGCTGTTGGCTACACCTGGACAGGCGTGTTGCTTTTTCTCGCGAACTACCACCAACGCATTGATCGCTGGAACGGCGCTTCCACAGAGGTGCTTAAAGATATAAACCAGCGGCTGAAAAATTTTCAGGAAAGCGAGGTTAAACCCATTACGCTTGCCCACACATCCACCATAATAGCGCTTGGTTTTGTTGGCGCCACCGTTTGCCGCCAATTCGGGTACGGCTTCTATGAATGGACCAATCCCTTCCTCGAAAGCAACCTCCCGCAAATTGCAGCTGTTTTTAGCGGTTTTACCTGGATGGTAATTTTCATTTCAACTATTGGCATCGGCCTTTCATTTACCAACCTGCGGGGCATCGAAACCAGTGGCGCATCCAAACTTGGCTATGCCGGCCTGTTTCTGTTTCTCACTTCCATTGGCGCCAAAGCTGATTTGTACGGCCTTATTAAGGCACCGATTTTAATTCTCGTCGGCAGCGTCTGGATAATTCTGCACATCGCCTTTATGTTTGTCGGGGCGAGAATTCTAAAAGCGCCCATGTTTCTTGTTGCCATTGGCAGTCAGGCCAATATTGGCGGTGCGGCGACCGCGCCAATCGTGGCGGCTGCATATTATGAATCAATGGCGCCGGTCGGTTTGCTCATGGGCGTGATGGGCTATTTGGTTGGCAATTATGCGGCACTTTTATGTGCTGTTTTACTAAAACTTGTTGCTGGGTAAGCACAAGTTAAAAGAAATCTCTCGCGAAGGTGCAAAGCCCGCAGAGAGAAAATAGTTCTCAGGTACTAACTTAAAAAGAACAAATATATCATGAATATTTATGCCATAATCATTTTAGTCACGATCGGTGTTAGTTTTGTTTTAGGTGTAATCACTGAAATTCTCAACCTGAAAGCCTTGCAGAACACATTGCCGGAAGAATTTACAAACACTTACGACCCTGAGGATTACCAAAAATCACAGGAATATACAAGAGTTGGAACAAAGTTCGGATTTGTAACTTCAGTGTTCAGCTTAGTTGTGACTCTGGTTTTTTGGTTTTCAGGAGGCTTCAATTTTCTCGACCGGATCGTGCGCCAGTGGGAGCTACACGCAATATGGACCGGCCTCGTGTATATGGCCATTCTGCTCATTGGCCGCTCTTTACTTTCACTGCCATTCAGCATCTATTCTACCTTTGTCATCGAAGAACGATTTGGTTTTAACAAAACAACACCGGTTACATTCGTCACAGACATGCTCAAAGGACTCTTACTTTCCGTTCTACTCGGTGGGCCACTTCTGGCTGGATTACTCGCGTTTTTTCAATACGCCGGTGAGCTTGCCTGGTTTTACTGCTGGGGTGGAACAACGTTATTCAGCCTGATTATGCAGTTTATCGCGCCAACCTGGATCATGCCACTTTTCAACAAATTCACCCCGTTGGAAGAAGGCGAACTACGGCAGGCAATCATGGCGTATGCAAAATCCGTTCAATTTCCACTACAGAACTTATTTGTGATGGACGGCTCCAAACGCTCTACAAAGTCGAACGCTTTTTTTACCGGTTTCGGAAAAAATAAACGCATCGCCCTGTTCGACACATTGATTGAAAAACACACTATCGCCGAACTTGTTGTTGTGCTTGCGCATGAGATTGGCCATTACAAAAAGAAACACATTATCCAGGGCATGCTCATTGGCATTTTGCAAATGGGTGTAACATTTTATTTGCTGTCGATTTTTCTCAGCCACAAAGGCCTTTTTGACGCTTTTTATATGGCCGAGCCCTCTATTTACGCAGGTCTGATTTTCTTCAGTATGCTATATTCACCAATGGATTTGGTCTTATCTATTTTTATGCAGATCTTTTCACGCAAAAACGAGTACGAGGCAGACCGCTATGCGGCTGAAACCACACAAAATGCCAGAGCCATGATCGATGCTTTAAAGAAACTTTCTGTACACAATTTATCAAATTTAACACCGCACCCTTTCTATGTTTTTCTCAACTACTCACATCCGCCCGTTCTGGAGCGCATTAAGGCCCTACGGAAACTTCCGGCAAATTTGAGCCGGGCGTAACCGCCAGCGTTCTGCCCGACAACAATATGAGGTCGCAATGAATACAGACAAACCAATTCGGTACACAGAGGACTTGAAAAAGCTCATCGAGTCCATACCTAAAACCGATATTCATGTCCATTTGGACGGCTGCGTAAGGCTGGACACCCTAATAGACATCGCGCAACAAGAAAACATTGAACTGCCGAGTTACACTGTCGACGGCCTCAACGCCCTTGTTTTTAAAGATAATTATGAAAACCTCGTCGAGTATTTGAAGACATTTGGTTACTCTTGTGCAGCAATGCAAAAGCCGGAGTACCTCGAACGTGTCGCTTATGAAATGGCTGTGGATAACCAGGCAGAAGGCGTGCGCTATCTGGAAGTTCGGTTTGCGCCGCAGTTGCATATCAACAAAAACATGAATATGAAAACAGTGCTCAGCCACGTCAATAAAGGACTGGAAAGAGCACAAAAAGAATTTAACCGGACAGAGGCCGTAAAAACCGGAAAAGAGCCGCCGTTTTATTATGGCATCATCGTCTGTGCCCTGCGTTCATTTGGCCCGTACTCGGAATATTATGCAAGCTTTATCGATGTCCACCCCTACTCAGATGATAAAACGCTGTTCGGCTTGTGTTCGCTGGAGCTGGCCCAGGGTGCCGTGCACATTCGTGACGAACTTGGCTTGCCGATCGTTGCGTTTGATTTAGCCGGTGCGGAAAAAGGAAATCCGGCAAAAGACCACTGGCAGGCATTCCAATTTGCCCATGAAAACTTTTTGGCGAAAACCGTGCATGCGGGCGAAGCTTATGGACCGCCTTCTATTTTTCAAGCGATCACCGATTTACATGCCGACCGCATAGGTCATGGCTTTTACCTGTTCGACACAAGTAAAATTGATGACAAAAGCATTGAAGATAAAGAAAATTACATTAAAGACCTGGCCCATTTTATCGCAGAAAGACGCGTCACAATTGAGGTTTGTTTAACCAGTAATTTGCAGACAATTCCAACTCTGGGTAACCTGAAGAACCATTCATTTTCCAAGATGTTGGACTATGAATTGAGTGTGGCCATTTGCACGGACAATCGCACCGTCAGCAAAACAACAGTGAGCAATGAAATTATTCTTGCGCTGCGAAGCTTCAAGATAACGCCGCGGCAGTTGAAGAATGTAATCGTCTACGGTTTCAAACGCAGCTTTTTCCCGGACAACTATGCTCGCAAACGACAATATGTAAGACAGTGTATTGATTACTACGAAAGGCTTGTAGCGGGTACGGAATTGGAGGCTTAGTCTCGTGGTTTAAAAACGAGGTTCGAGGATGCATGGCGGCTGTGGGTTTCAGCCGCCGGGCTAAAGCAAAGAGCAACCCATCGAGGTTCCTAGTTGAAGTCAGCATTAAAAAATGGCAGAACCTTCAGCCCTTTTGGGTTGCTGTGCGCAATATTGAGCAAGCCAATCTGAACGCCTTTCAAGTCATTGGCGATATTCAGAATACCGATTGTTAAGCCGGATTGAGTGCCCTGAATGCGATTCCAGGCGCTGAAAGAAACACCACGAAACCTGCCATCTTCTTCAATATGAAAATAGGCGGGTGCAATAGCAACCCCTGTATATTCAACACTGCCAACAGACAGCGCAGCGCTCAGGCCCGAAATTTTGGGCGCGCCCATGCCAAATCCCGCTATTGTAATGCCCTGAATTTTCTTTCCAGCGCCAACACCAACGCCGGAAATGGTTATTCCCTGCACACTGTTTCCTGCCCCAATTCCTATCAATGACACTGAGATCCCGTAGATGTGGCCTCCGGCGCCAACGCCAAAACCACCGATATTTAGTCCATGCAAATCGCCGCCACTGCCAACACCGATACCGCCAATGGAAATGCCGGTTATATTTCCACCACTGCCAAGGCCAATGCCGCCAAACATTAAACCCGTCATATTACCACCGCTGCCGAGGCCAATGCCGCCCAGTGCAATACCTGAAATGTTATTCCCAGCCCCCAGGCCGATCCCGCCAAAAGCAATCCCTGAAATATTCTTCCCGGCTCCAGCACCAACCAGCCCCCCCAAAAGCCCTGTTACTGATTTTTCCGCACCCGCGCCAAACAGACCTATTGCGATACCATTTAGTCGCTTGCCACCGGTTAAAGGTAAGCCAAGTGCAAGTCCGTTTACCGTGCCCCTTGCCGGCTCGCGTGGAGACCAGATTGTCGCATTAATGCCATTTACACGGCGCATGTGTTTGTCACGAAAATTCATGCGCAGGCCCGTAACTTCACGGGAATCACCAATGCTGATACCATGACCTTTAATGGTTAAATCAAGGCTTTGTGCCGTTGCGAGCACACAAAAGAAACAGGCGTGAACAATTATCACTGCAAAGATACGCTTCATATTCTCTCTCCAAATATGTCATTAATCTTCAACTGCTAGCCCCAATATATGCCAAATCTAAACAATGTAAACCTGGAATTATTGCCGAAACAAAAACACTGGGCATAGATATTCCGTTTACTATCGATCACCTTTCCGGCGAGCGACTAAACTCTATATCATACAACTCAAATGTGGAAATGTTACATGTGAAAAGGCCACATTTTATTGTATCATTTTATGGAATATATTGTCGATTTTAATTGTACGGATAAACAGAATGTTTTACATTATCAAACCGCAAATTTCACAAAATTACTCTGACACTCATAAACAAAAGAGGCAATAATGAATGCCCGTTTCTATCTCGGAGTCCTACTGATTAGTGCCGCATGTCTTGCCTGTGGCAGCGACAAGCCAACGGAAAATAACGATGGCCTCACTTTTAACGACATACAACCGCTGCTACAGGCAAAATGCGTGTCGTGCCACACCACCGGTGCTGATTCGGCTGGACTTACCCTGGATTCGTGGGCATCGCTGATTCGCGGCTCACGCTTCGGTGAAGTCATCATTGCATTTGACCCGGTAAATAGTTTGCTCGTCGAGCGGACCAGCAATGGCATGTCTTCTGCTCACCCGGCAGAGTTTGGCGCTTCAACTCTGAGCAGCACACAGATCGATAAATTCACGCAATGGATTCTTGAGGGTGCCAAAGACAGCAACAGTACTGTACCGTACACAAATTCGAGCAATCGTCTCTATGTGTGCAATCAAAACTCCGCACTCATTTCTGTCATTGACACAGACGCCAAGCTGGTGATTCGTAACGTTTCACTCACAGATCTTGGCTATTCTGCAAATTCGAAGCCGCATCACATTGCGGTCGAACCAGATGGCAGCGCCTGGTACGTCAGCCTGATTCAGGACAATAAGATTGTAAAGTTTAACAATTTGAACGAGAAAGTTGCTGATGCAGATTTGACAATTCCGGCCCTATTAGCGACGCACCCGACAAATGGACAGTTGTATGTATCACGATTTATGCAGGCAATCGGCGAAATTCCACAGATTATTGGTATGGTTGATCGCTCAACAATGCAAGCAACGGATATTCCCGTGGCCCGGCCTCTTCCGCACGCCATTGCCGCCTCTCACGATGGCCGCTATATTTATACCTGCAGCCTCTCGGAAAGCCAACTCATTGTTATTGATGCGACCAGCAATGAGGTCGTTGACTTTGTTTCTCTTGGCCAGGGGAAAGGACCGCTGCAACTGACGGTCTCTCCTGATGATAGCACCCTCTACATTTCAACTCAAATTTCAAATGAAATGCTCGTTATTGATGCCAGTGACCCTGATAATCGCAAAATCACCCAGAGCATATCTGTAAATAGTAAACCTTGGCATCCCGCATTTACACCGGATGGCGGCCGGGTGTACGTTGGTAATCTTGGCGCGAACACGGTAACGGCAATCAACACAGAAGATTTCTCCACAACGGTTATCGGAACGGGAAACGGGCAAGATGGGATATCGCAACCACACGGCATCGCCATTTCCAAAGATGGCAATTATGTTTTTGTCGCCTGCCGGAATGCCGGCGGCCAATACAAACCGCGCCACAATCTTGGGGACAATGAGTTAAATGGAACTGTTGTCGTAATTAGCACGACCACGAACACAATTGAAAAAATAATTGAAGTTGAAGATTTTGCCTCAGGAATGGCGTTGTAAACACAACTTGCTGAGTTACTACCAGCAAAACCCTTGCTCATAACTTCCAGGCGAGAACATCCTGGAAGTTCTACTTCAACTTGCGAATGGACTCGACGAAAAGACAGGATGTATTTTGGGGTTAACTCAAACCATGACCTGTTTCAGAAATAATAAAATCCACAACCTCTTTCAAGTCTTTATTTTTCTTCCAAACATTTAGCTGGCGATCAGCGCCTGTGCCATTTTCGAGAATTTTGTTAAGATAATTCACTTCCTCCCGACTTCCCAACTCATCGAGAACATCGTCCACAAATTCGACCAATTCACCCAAGAGAACCTTAACATCAACCTCCTTCTGTTTACCAAAATCAATAAGCTTGCCATGAATGCCATAACGACTGGCGCGCCAACGGTTTTCCATGATAAGTGCACGACGGTAGAGCCTAAAGCCAAGATTTTGTTTAATTAGCTTGTGCAACTTTGCCACGAGCGCCTGGCAGATGGCGGCGATGCAGATTGTTTCCTCAACCCGCAGAGGCACATCACAAACACGAAATTCCAGAGTTTCAAAATGTGGGTGTAGCCTGATGTCCCACCAAATTTTCTTAGCATTGTCAATGCAGTTCGTTTTTACCAGTAATTTCAAAAAATTTTCATACTCAACCAAACTGCCAAAATAATCTGGGATACCGGTGCGCGGAAATCGATCAAAGACCTTGATTCTATACGAACTAAAACCCGTTTTACGTCCAACCCAGAAAGGGGAGTTGGTAGAAATAGCCAGAATGTGCGGCAGAAAGTAGCGAACGGCATTTAATATATGAATACCTGTTTCTCTGTCATCAATTCCTACGTGCACATGCAGGCCAAAAATTAAATTGGCGCGGGCCACCAGTTGCATATCCTTCAAAATAGCATGGTAACGCGGATCGTCCGTGATCGGCTGGTCAATCCAATGAGAGAACGGGTGGGTACCGGCAGCCGCAATGCGCGAACCATTTTCTTTGGCCAAGGCCGCCAGCTCCGTACGCAATTTAATGACTTCCTCGTGGGCGTGTTTAATATTTTTACACACAGGCGTACCGGTCTCAACTACTGACTGATGCATTTCCGGCTTAAGCTGATCGCGCAGCGACTCGTGGCTTTCCTTTGTTTCAATCATCTGCTGGATCCGTGCTTGTAATTCACGGGTTTCCGGGTTTACAAGCTGAAATTCTTCTTCAATTCCCAAAGTGTACTGAGGTTGTTCACTCATAAATGCCTCGTGCGTTGGTTTTTAGTAGACGACTTTTTTTGTTAATTTGGGCACAAACAGAAATGGGACAAACATAATTACCTAAATTTCTTGCTGAAGATCAACCAATTTCTTACATTGCAGCAACATTAAAGCAGGAGAAACCCATGCAGCAAATCGTGATACCCAAATATGGTGATGTAAATGTTTTTGAGTTTGCAGAAAAACCGGACCCAACCCCTGGTCAAGGAGAACTCGCAATACGAGTGAAAGCATCAGGAATCAATTTCGCGGATATCATGGCGCGCAAGGGCTTGTATCCGGATGCACCCAAACTGCCCATGGTTGTTGGCTATGAAGTGGCTGGTTTGGTAGAATCGGTTGGCGATGGTGTAAACAGAGACATCATTGGTAAAGAAGTTATTGCCTTAACCAGATTCAACGGCTATGCTGACAGGGTTATCGTTACAGAAGGCCAAATTTTTAACAAACCAGCTTCTCTTTCGTTCGAAGAAGCAGCCGCTATCCCTGTCAACTATTTAACGGCCTATCAACTGCTCGTTGTGCAGGGCGGCTTAAAGGCAGGTGAAGCCATATTAATTCATAACGTCGGGGGTGGTGTTGGCTTGGCAGCGTTGGATATTGCCCAAAAAATTGGTGCTGTGACTTATGGCACTGCCAGTGGCCACAAGGAAACATTCCTGAAAGAGCGGGGGCTGCAACACTTTATCAACTATCGCGAGCAAGATTGGCTCAAGCAATTAAATTCTTTCATTAATGATCAGGGAGTTGAACTTGTTATCGATCCGATAGGGGGAGCCAATTGTAAAAAAAGTTATCGCGCGTTGCGTTCAACTGGACGCCTTGGCATTTTTGGCATTTCTGCAGCCACGCAGGGAGGATTGTTCAATAAACTAAACGGGCTGCTTTCCGTGATGCAAATGCCGTGGTTCCACCCAATCGGTTTAATGAATGGCAACAAATCTGTATTCGGAGTAAACCTGGGTCATATGTGGCACGAGGTCAACAAAGTAGAAACATGGATGGCTGAAATACTCAAAGGTGTGGAAGCAGGTTGGGTCAGACCGCACGTGGACAAGGTCTTTTACATGGAAGAGGTGGCCGCCGCGCACCGCCATATCGAGGAACGAAAAAACATTGGTAAAGTTCTCCTTAGACCGAAATCATAAATGGGCGTACATGCAATAGTCAGAACGCAGTAGTTTTGTTATTGCATCTACCGAACCGGGACGACCAACCAGGAAGCCCTGTACCTCATCACAGTTCAGGTTTTGCAGAAACTCTAATTGTTCCGGCTCTTCTAACCCTTCGGCCACGACTTCAAGTGCCATACTTTTTGCAAGCGCCACAATAGCAGTGGTTATGGCAACATTTTCATGGTCATTGGGAACCCCTTCTAAAAACGCCCGATCTATCTTCAGTATATCGACTGGGAAACGCTTGAGGTAACTTAGGGACGAATAACCCGTGCCGAAATCATCGATTGCCAGACCAACATGCATGGCTCGCAGTTTTGAAAGTATTTTTATCGTGTTTTCGACATTTTGCATCACCTGGGTTTCAGTGATTTCCAAACAAAGCTGTTTGGGCATTAACCCGGTCTCCTCAATTACCTCAGCTATCAACTTAAGCAGGCGTTTTTTGCGAAACAAATTTGCATTCACATTAACGGAAATTCTGAGCGCGCCATATCCACTGTCTTCCCACTTTTTAATTTGCCTGCAAGCCGAGCGTAGCATGAATTCATCGATCTTGTTGATTAAACCATGTTTCTCCGCAAGAGGGATAAAATCCGCTGGTGCAATGATACCCTTTTCGGGATGTATCCACCTGACAAGCGCCTCAAAACCGACTATTTTTCCAGAGGCAAGGCTAATTTGTGGTTGAAAATAGGGGGTCAACTCACCATTCCTAATCGCACGATCCAATGATTGTTCAAATATGCCAATTTCCCCATTGCTTTCTTCCAGGGTCTTATTAAAATAGCGACAACCACTCGGGCCTTCCCGCTTAGCATCATACATTGCTTTAACCGCTCTGGTCATCAATTCTCCCTCTTTTTGACCATCATCCGGAAAGAGACTGATGCCAACGCTGGCACTCACATTCAATTCGTAATCACCACACTGCATGGGTTGAGCGATCAAATCAGCAAATTTTCTACCGACTTTATATGCAACTGCGCTATCGGTGAGTCGGTCCAAAACAACGAAAAACTCATCGCCGCCATAACGGGCAACAGTGTCGCTTTTACGCAAAGCTTTCTGAAGCCTGTCTGCTGTTTTCTTCAAAACAGCGTCCCCAATTTCATGCCCCAAAGAGTTATTTATCTCCTGAAAACCATCCATGTCGATAAACAAAACCGCAAACTGATGTGCGTAGCGTTTTGCCCGTGCCATGGTTTGTCCAAGCCTGTCCATTAATAATTGACGATTCGGCAGGCTCGTCAGAGAATCGTGATATGCAAAAAATTGTTCCGTTTTCCTGGTTTGCGCCAACTCTGCCAATGCCCTTTTTTGCTCGGTCACATCACGCAAAAACACCATCCTGGCACTTTCCCCCTGCCATTGAGTATTCACCACTTTTATTTCGGTAGAACGGTTGCCACCTACATTATTTAATTCCCCGACCTCAGACTTTGCCCCCGAATTAAAATCACAGTCATTTAAGCCCAAAATATCCGTACCTGACTCTCCCAGTAACTCGTGAGCGGTAGAATTCACGAGACACACCTTACCGCTTGAGTCGACTACAACAATGCCATCATTCGTATTTGCAACTAAGCGCTCAAGCGAATCCTTGCTTGCAGCCATTTCCTGCTGCATAAAATCAATAGTCTGAGTAAGCTGCTTTCGGTCTTGGGCATAGTCAATCGTCTCTTCCAAAAGAGTTGCATTGAATTGATTTTTTAATAAGCAGATGTGCACGATTTCCTGCACAATTTGGGAAATATCAGCATTGTCCATGGGCACAACAATCGTGGCATCCAGGAGCGAATTGACGTACTCTTGAATATGCTGATCATTATGTATTTTACGTGGCAGCAGAATAACATCAACACAATCCATCTCATAAACTGTTGGCATAAACGCATGACTTTCAATATGGATAAATTCAACCTGTGGCGACTCTACTTGCGCAAAATACGCACGTATTTGCCGTGAATCAGTTTCTTTCACCTCAATCAACAACACAGTTAGTTTCCTATTATCCATTCGCGAAGAATAACGCCTATTTCATTGTAAAGGTGCGCACCCGTCGGAAGCCAAAAACAAGCAACCAGCTCCAACCCGTTGGACCGTTAACCGGGCTGCGAATCACAAAAATCCGTGCAATGCCCTCGAATCGTTTGCAGCGAGTCGTCCTCCTCTCCATTCAAATCGGCAAATTATGAAATTATTGTAGTTTTTTGTTGGTGCAAGAATGCAGGCAGGCGTCCCCGGACGAGAAGTATCGGCAGGAACAGCAAAAAAAAAGGCTGCTCAAATAAATTATGAGCAGCCTTTAAAATTAGATATTGAGGACCGTTTTAGGTTCCCATTTCCCATGAGGCGAGATAGTGTTTCTGCTCTTCAGTGAGCTCATCTATGGTTATGCCCATCGATTTCAGTTTCAATGATGCAACCCAGTTTTCAATCTCATTCGGTACATTATATACCCTGTTGTCAAGCTTACCCTCATTTTCAATAACATACTCGGTAGCCAAAGCTTGCGTTGCGAAGCTCATATCCATAACTGAAGCGGGATGACCTTCCGCAGCCGCGAGGTTAATCAGGCGGCCTTCGCCCAGCAGGTTTACACGGCGCCCGTCCGCCATAACATATTGGTCGACAAAATTACGCACGCTTCGGCGTATTTCACTGGCCAGCTCAGTGAGTCCCTCGATGTCAAGTTCAACATTAAAGTGGCCAGAATTGGCAACCATGGCACCATCTTTCATGACGGCAAAATGTTCTTTACGAATAACATGAATATCGCCCGTTACCGTAATAAACAGGTCACCATATTGGGCAGCCTCAGCAATGCCGGTAACCCTGAAGCCATCCATAACCGCTTCGAGAGCGCGAACCGGCTCCACTTCGATAACCGTAACGTTTGCGCCCATACCGGAAGCCCGCATGGCCACACCTTTTCCACACCAGCCATAGCCGACAACAACAACGTTTCTGCCCGCGAGCAAGACATCGGTGGCGCGGATGATGCCGTCCAGTGTTGACTGACCTGTTCCATAACGATTGTCAAACAGGTTTTTTGTCGTCGCATCGTTGACAGAAATAACGGGAAACTTGAGTGCGTCGTGTTTTTCCATAGCGCGCAGGCGGATAACACCGGTCGTTGTTTCTTCCATACTACCAAGAACATTTGCCGCGATATCCGGGTAGTCAGAGAGAATCATAGACACGAGATCAGCGCCATCATCCATAGTCACAACCGGCGCATGCTCAACCGCAGTCTTCATGTGCTTGTAATAAGTTTCGTTGTCCTCACCTTTAATGGCAAAAATTGGAATACCGTAATCTTTAACCAGTGAAGCCGTTACATCGTCCTGCGTTGACAGGGGATTTGAGGCGCAACAGACTAAATCCGCCCCACCTGCTTTCAGGGTTCTGGCCAAGTTGGCTGTTTCGGCAGTCATATGCAGACAAGCCGACATTTTACGACCTTTTAGGGGTTGCTCCTTTGCAAATTTCTCACGCACTTGTCTGAGTACGGGCATGTCATTATCCGCCCAGTCAATGCGCTTTTTGCCCTCACTGGCAAGACCAATATCCTTAATATCGTAGTTCACTTACATACCTCCAACTATCATTAATAAAATAATTAGTAATTGTCTTTCAGTTAAAACAACTGCACTCAAGCAGACTTTTTATCCCTTTCTGCGTTAGGTTGCCCATTCAAAATCAGAGCATTAACCGCGCGCCAGGGTTTCGGCTTTATCAGTTTTTTCCCAGGTAAAGCCATCGCCTTCACGGCCAAAATGTCCGTATGCAGCCGTGGCTTTGTAAATCGGACGACGCAGGTCAAGCATGTCGATAATACCCTTTGGTGTCAGGTCAAAATTCTTCCGGACAAGATCAGCAATTTTATCATCGTCAATCCTGCCGGTACCGAAAGTCTCAGCCCGAACCGAGACCGGTTCCGCGACGCCGATAGCATAAGCGAGTTGCAGTTCACATTTTTCCGCCAGTTCTGCAGCGACAATATTTTTGGCAACATACCTGGCAGCATAGGTAGCTGAACGATCTACTTTGGTTGGATCTTTTCCCGAGAAAGCACCGCCGCCGTGACGACCATAACCACCGTAAGTATCAACGATGATTTTTCGGCCAGTTAGCCCGGTATCACCATGAGGTCCGCCGACTACAAATCTTCCTGTAGGATTAATGTGATAAACAATGCTGCTCTCACTATAAAGCCCGGATGGCAGAATCGGTTGAATAACTTTTTCAATGATATCCCTACGAATCGTTGCCTGATCTACATCCGGCCCGTGTTGTGTAGAAATCACCACAGTTTCAATTTCGACCGGCTTACCGTCCTCATAGCGAACGCTGACCTGCGATTTGCCATCGGGACGAACATAAGGCAGGGTACCGTTTTTACGCACCTCGGCCAGCCGATGCGTTAGTTTATGCGCCAACATAATAGGCAGGGGCATCAGTTCTTTGGTCTCGTTAGAGGCATAGCCAAACATCATACCCTGATCACCCGCGCCATCTTTGTCTACGCCCATGGCAATATCCGGTGACTGGGTTTGGATGGCATTCAGAATTGCACACGTGTTATAATCAAACCCAAAACTGGCATCTGTATAACCAATTTCGCTGATAATGCCACGCACAAGCTGTGGGATTTCAACGTAGGTTTTTGTGGTTATTTCACCACCGACCATGACCAGACCGGTAGTAACAAAGGTTTCGCAGGCAACTCGGCCATACGGGTCTTTGGCGAAAATTGCATCCAGTACGCCATCCGAAATTTGATCCGCGACCTTATCCGGATGGCCTTCGGTCACCGACTCCGAAGTAAAAATCATAGAAGACATTGTAGCTCCTTTCATTGTCATGTTTACTTAGTTAAGCTCGATTGAGCGATATTAATCCTATAATTTGTGCCTGTAATTCAACGTTTCCGGCTGCTACACAAGTAAGAACAGCCGGACACGGCGTTCAAAATTCTTTAACGCTAGAAAAAGTGCGTCTTCAGCAATTATGTCAATGCCGAATGTTTGAGCGCCGGAATGGGTAATACCGGTGTTTTGTCCGATTTCCTTGTCATGAAGGTGCTGCAGGATTGCGGTTCTAATTGTACCAGCCAAATCCTTAATAAACTCAAATTGACTCTTTTGCATAAATAAATTTTCAGGAATTCTGCATCCCCATTTTGATAAAGTCGATGTTTTGGATGGCTGTTGGATTTAACTTGTTACGAATCGCCAAAAAGAAACTAACAAAATCACCAAGGTAAATGAGTGAAAACACGCGGGCAAACAAACCCACTCCCTGCGATTCAACCTGAATAACCGGCGTGGTATGCTTCTCGATTATCTCCCGGGTTAATTGCATTCTACGTTGAACGCGGGGATGAGTCTCCCTGTCACGCAAATAAACGACCTGAAAATTTTGGTTGATGCTTGTAACCGGACCCCAACCCACGATCTCATTATGATTCAGCTCGGGAAAAACATTACTGAAAGCCAACATTTTACTGTTCTCACAAATCTGTCCGCGCCACCGTCTGCCCACCGGTGCAAAAGATCCGGCCGCTGAATAAATCAAGGGGATTCGTCCCATTAGCTTTGCAGCAATCTCTTTTGCTTGATTCTCTGCCCGCTGCGATGCCGCCTTCACCGACCTCAAGATCGATATCGTTTCTTCTAACTGCTTCACAGGCGATGCAATCAAATTCGCCCGCCACAAGGTAAAGGCAAGTGGAACAGCCAAATAACCCAGCGCTGAACGAGGAGGCTGACCATCTGGAATTCGAAAAACAATTTGCCTGTTTATCTCAGCCAGTTCCGCGAGTTTGCCGCCGGAAGTGATGCACACAACCTGCGCCCTGCGCCTGCACGCCTCATCATAAGCCGCGAGGGTTTCCTCAGTGTTGCCTGAATAGCTACAAAAAATGGCCAATGTTTTTTCATTGACAAAGCCTGGCTGGGTATAATTCCGATTCACTGTGTACGGAACTTCCAACTCGCTGCCAACGCAAGCTTCAATCACATCACCGGCAATCGCTGAGCCCCCCATGCCTGAAACGCACACGTTTTGAATGTGGTCGGCATTGACACTTAGCTTTGTTTCTCGGGCCCCTTCAACAGCTCGGCACAACTGCTCAGGAAAATCCAAAATAAGCTCAAGCATACCCTCTGTGTCGTAATTCTTTATTTCTTCTAAATCAGGCATTGTTTTTCAATATGAATCTGATCCTGTTTTTTCCGGCAGTAAATTTTTCATGTCACGGTAAAAAAAACTGGTCTACCATCTTTGCGCGAGGCATTGTTGGTACACCTACAATTCGGTTAGAAATTCATATCTTTAAACTTTTGTCGCATTATTTTAACCATAAATCGTTCAATCTCAGATGCCTTATCAAAATCCATGACCTTACTGGCGATCCGAACAGCTTCGCGATAGTTAACAGATCGTATAATCTTCTTAATTTCAGGAACGGCTGTTGGGCAAACGCTGAATTCATCAAGATCCAGGCCAAGCAAAATAAGCACTGAAAGTGGGTCGCCGGCCATTTCACCGCACATTCCAACCCAAACGCCCTCCCGGTGCCCTGCCTGAATAACATGCCGGATAAGTCGCAAAACAGCCGGATGCAAATGCTTGTAGAGATAAGCAATTCGCTCATTCCCACGGTCAACAGCCAGAGCATACTGCACCAAATCGTTGGTACCCAAACTCAAAAAATCAACTTCTCGTGCAATCTTGTCTGCCAGCAGGGCCGCCGACGGCACTTCGATCATCACGCCTAATTCGACATTTTCGTCAAATGAGATATTCTCAGAACGCAATTCCGCTTTCGCTTTTTCCAGTGCGAGTTTACACTCATGAACTTCATCGAGTCCGGAGATCATTGGAAAGAGAATTTTGACACTACCGAAATGACTTGCACGCAATATGGCCCTGAGTTGGGTGTTAAACAGGTCTTGGCGCACCAACGAAATTCTTACGGCACGCCAACCCAGGAACGGGTTTTCTTCAGCAGGAATTTCAAATGACTTGGGTTGTTTATCACCGCCCAGATCCATGGTTCGGATGATCACAGGATCTGGTGACATTTTTCCAACTATCTTACGATACTCCCGCAGTTGCGTCTCTTCGTCGGGTAGAACTTCGCTGGCCAGGTACAGATAGTCTGTCCTATACAGCCCAATTCCCCGGGCGCCGTGCGACTTTACTGAGTCAACTTCATCGGAAAATTCAAGATTGGCCGACAGTTCAATTTCCTTGCTATCCAGAGTAACGCAAGGCAAATCTTTAAACCCGGCGAGCTTCTTCTCGAGCTCATAGTGCCTGGCTTGCAGCTCGCGGTACTCTGTGAGCGTTTTTTCATCGGGCCCGACGATAACGCAACCGGCAGTGCCATCAATAATGACGCGTTCCCCCGCTTTAACGAGTCCTGAAATTTTTCGCAAACCGACGACCGCCGGCACTTCCATTGAGCGCGCCATAATTGCAACATGCGATGTTCTGCCACCCAAATCGGTGGCAAAACCCATGACTTTGTGTTTGTCCAATTTGACTGTTTCGGAAGGGGTTAGCTCAGGCGCGACAATAACGGCTGTGCCCTCAAGTTTGCTCAAATGGTCGGTTCGATCACCTTGAATATGGCGAATTACTCGCCTGCGAACATCCCTCAAATCAGAGACACGACTCTGGAAAAACTCATGCGGACTCTCGCTAAGAGTATGCTGATACTTGTCCATGGTCTCAGAGAAGGCATGATCAGCGTTTTTTTTCTCCTTGCGTATGCGATTGATGGTTTCTTCAATAAGAAGATGATCTTCAAGCAAGAGTTTGTGCACATCAAATATACGCGCACTTTCCTTGCCGATGCGGTGAGCTACTTTGCTTTGCAGCATGCGTAAATCTGTCTTCGCACCGGATAAAGCACCCTGGAATCGGCTGACTTCTGACTCAATCATCTCATCGTCGATTACCGACGAGTCGACCTCCTCGACATCTTCCAACAATAGGAATATTTTGGAAATTGCAATGCCAGGCGATACGGCGATGCCTTGCAGGAAATGCTTACAATTTAAATTTTTTTTCGCTTTTGCCAAACTAAATGTCAATCCTCGTTAAACTTCGCTTCTATTAAAGCAACAAGCGCCACCATCGCTTCCACCTCATCATCACCTGAAACTGTCAGAGAAAGCGTGCTGCCCATTTCGGCTGCAAGCATCATCACGCCCATAATACTCTTACCATTCACCTCCTGTGAATCGCGTCCAAGAAAAATATCTGACTTAAACCGTGCTGCAGTTTGAACAAAAAGAGCAGCAGGCCTGGCATGAAGACCCAACTTATTTACAATTCTAATATTTTGCTTTACCATATTTGTCCATAACACTCAATTAAGAATGAAACCGATGAACGTACCTCCCAAAAGTAAAAGAATCAGAATCTCAGGGACTGCCCGCCCATATCTTAATGAAACTAAAGTAATAGCCGCGCTTCCCACAAAAGCAATCCTCTCACCCATCGAAGTGACGAAGGGAGAGTCTGCGGCCAAAACAAATGCACTGCCGGCTATAAATGCACAAAAACTGAGAAGCCGACTCAAAATCAGGTTGTATCGTTTATTCGAAACAACCTTCATAACGTTAAAGCCCTCACGATAACCGATCAATGCTCCCGCGATTCGATGGTAAAAATGAGGGATGTTATAGGCGACCAAAAATATGACAATACCTGCAGGGCCGTAATACAGAGCGTACAAAGCTCCCAGCAAAGCCGTTAAAGGTTTGATGCGATTCCAAAACAGTTGATCACCGATGGCCGCAAGCGCCTCACTCATCCGGCGCCGAAACCGCAGTTGCTGCTCTAAAGAAGGTGTTCCAGTCTTCTGACTCTCTTCCTCAAGCTTGATCGAAGCGCCAACAATCCAGCTCACCATGTAAGGATGTGTGTTAAAAAAGTCTAAATTCCGATTTAAGAATTCTTTCTGCGCCTCAGTATCTTTAAACCAGCGCAGGGCAAACGGCAGCAAGCAGATAGTGTAACCGACGCTTAACATCTTTTCGTAAGTCCAAAGCGCTTGAATATAGAGCGTACTATGTACAACCCGTACCAGATCAAACCAACGCATGCAGCGATCTCATTTATCCCTTCATAAAAACAAATAGAGTACTCAACGCGGCCCCAAGCGTCGCCAAAGAAACCGTTTTCCTTTTCACGAAGATTTTAAGAACAGCACCCAGACCTGCTCCAAGCAGAATCGGCTTCGCGAAACTGAATGCGCGTTCAAAACGAGCGTCCATTAAATCAAGAACCCCAGGCAACAAATTCACTCCCAATGCAAAAAATATAGCCACAAATAGACAACCGGACAGAAATGCGTTAAACACTCCCAAATAGTTATAAAATGGCAGGCGCCCACAATGGCCGTCCTTCACAGCACGTTCGGCCCGAACAGCAATAAACAGGTTGATTTGCCTAAGCCATTGTTTTTGTAAAGCACCAACCCAGCTAAAAAACACACCCAAAAACAGACTGAAAAACAGAACACTGTTCGTGAGTCCCGGGTAGGCCTGGCATAATCTGAGGGCCAACAAAGCTGCCACAAAGCTAGCCAAATTACTCTGGGACAACCGCACACCGCCAACAGGTATTTCAGCCAAAAAGGGGAGTTGCATCAGCACCCCCACCGTCAAACCAAGAGTAACATTACCGAGAAGTGCACCGGCTACCGAGCAGGCGACCAGCGGTTGCGAAATCATGGTTTGCCAGGCCGCGTCAGAGTCGGCCGAAACAATGCCACCAAAGAGAAAACAGTAAAACAAACTTGCTTCCGAAGTAATCAATTCAGCCTGCTCTTATGAATTTCGTTTCGAAATATAACTCAGAAGCTGCAAAAGGAAATCCTTTTCTCGTGACTGTGTGATGACGCTCAGACATTCCTTTGCCGCTGCAACCTGTTCTGAAATGGCCTGTCGGGCTGCTTGAATTGAGCCGGATTCTTCAAACAACTCAACAACTTCATCTACTTTTGAACCTGATGTTTCGGCACTAATCAGAGCCCGCAATCGTTGCGCAGCATTCTGGTTTGAACTCGAGAGTGCGTGCACCATCAGATAAGTCTGCTTTTTTTGCCGAATGTCACTGGCATAGGTTTTACCCAGAGTTTCTTCGTCGGACATAAAGTCAAGCAAGTCATCCTGAATCTGAAAAGCAAGACCAAGATGCTGAGCAAAACGCCCCAATGCTGTCGCTGAAACATCACTGCCACCGCCGACCAGAGCGCCAACCCTGGTTGAGACCTGCATCAGCCGTGCTGTTTTCTTACCGATCATCTCCATGTAATCATCCAAACTGACGGAGGGACGAGTTTCAAACTCCAAGTCAAGCGCCTGTCCCTCACAAACCGCGAGAATGCCATCGGTGAAAACGGTTAAAACATCTTGAATTCTCGGTGATTGAGTTCGAAGCAGAACGCGATAGGCCAAAGCAAATATACCGTCACCTGCAAGAATGGCTATGTCAGAAGTCCATTCTTTGTGAACCGTCGCCCTGCCACGACGCGTGTCGTCATTGTCCATGATGTCGTCATGAACGAGGGTAAAATCATGTAGCAACTCAACAGCAACGGCGGCATCCCAAGCCTGTGAGATGTCACCACCAACAGCCTGACAAGCCAGCAACAATAAAACAGGCCTGATACGCTTACCGCCACCAACCAAAACGTACCGGATAGGCTCATAAAGAACCGGCGGTTTATCAGATTCCAGGAGATGCGTTAATCTGTGGTCAAGTTCACTCCGCCACTCATGGAGCAATAATTCAAATGTATCCTGCACCCGAGAATCTGTAATTTCCAATTGATAAATCTATATTTATTCAGGATTTTTCGTAACGTGAAAGATAGGCAATTGAGGTGAGATAATCAAGGAAAAACTTGTTAACTAACGTGCACAGGCAAGGTCCATCGGTGCACCAACCCATGCCTGTACACGTTGAGTTTACGTATTAAAAATGAGGCTATTTTTCGTTACGAGCTGCGACTGTGCCCATGGCCGCATCCAGTTGGGCTTTAGCAATCATAGCGTCATATTTTGAACTAACAACCTGGACGCGAGCCCGTGTCAAAGAAACCTGAGCTTCGGTCACTTCCAGTTGCGTACCCGCACCAACCCGGTACCGTTCCTGAGCCAGACGATACTCCTCCGCGGCTGAGCGCAACATCGTCTCGTTTATTGAGGTAATTCGATTGTAACCCTGTAGATTCAGGTAGGCTTGTTTCACTCGCAATTGCAGTTTGCGCCTCTCGCCAACCCAATTTTCCCTGGCAATTGAATAATTCGCGGATTGCCGGCTCAGTTCAGCAGCATCTGAAAATCCATTGAAAAGATTAAATGAAACCGATGCACCCACAGACAAAAAATAATTCTGATTCAACGCACCATAAACGCGATCCAGATTCTCGTTATCTCTGGAATAGGTTGCCCCAACTCCGATGGAAGGCCAGAAACTGCCCTTGGCAACTTTTCGGCCATATTCGGCACCTTTCATATCAAACTCAAACTGGCGCAAACCCGGGTTGTTGCCTTCAGCAATGGTGTATGCCTCTTGCAGGGGAAAGTCCAGCGCTTTCCCCGTCATTTCAATATCCGCAATATGAATGGGTTCGTCCGGTTCACGGCCCATGGCCACGTTGAGATTTCCGGCGGCAACCTTGACGATGTTCTGCTGGACAACCAAATTTATTTCATCTCGCCCCAGATTGACTTCCTGGCGGTAAACATCAATCTGTGCAATTGAACCAATTTCAAACATACTCTGCGTCCGCTTCAACTCCCCATTGCTGCGCTCGACCGCTTCAACATATTCCTGCTCCAGCTTTTGCGCTTTGAGCAACTCAAGGTAGCGCTGCATTACTGTAGCATACACATTGTGTCTGGCTGCTATCAAGCCTTGCGACGAAGCGTCGTACGAAGCCTTGGCGCGCTTGATCACATTCCAGGAACGACCAAAATCAAACAGGGTTTGATTATAGCGCAACGTCATTGAGTGCCCCCAAAAAGAACGGGTGGGTGACGAAAATTCAATGCGATCGATAACCGGGAAACCAGTAGCCGGATCCAGTTTGGTGGCAAGGATGCTGTGTTCGGCACCATTCACATCCGTAAGCGTCAGTGGCACAAATTCAGTGATATCCTGGGCATTTCGCGTCTGCCCTCTCGTACTTTTTCCTGACTGAAAATTCGAAGTAATCTGAGGCAGAACACCTGAATACGCGCCCTTCACATCCGCCCCGGCCCGGTCAACATTATTTACTGCATTCCTGAAGTCAGAATTGTTTTTCAGGCTAATATTGATACATTCCTCAAGTGTAAGAAGCGCACCATTTTGAGCGCTGACAAAGCCAGTCTGCATAAGCAACAACAACATTGTGCCAAGTATTAACTTAAATCTTTGAATCATGACATTCTCCAAGGAAACTGATTAGGTGTAACACTGCAATTTTTGAAATACACTGATAATTCTAATGGTTTAAATCAGGATTTGACTTTTCTTAGGACGCAAAGGTTGAAGAAAAGTTTCTCAACAAACTGCAATTCATTTCACCTTGAACGTCAGGCCCTCGGTATGATGCATACCGTAACTTCCCATCATCAACTTATAGGAACCGTGCCCTTTATCTAATTTTATTTTAATTGAAAATGTATCGCTTTGCCACTCGGGTTCATATAAACCCATACCAGAATAAAACCGATTTTCCGACACATAAAATCGTACTTTCGAATCCGGGAATTGAACGAAAATGGAGAGCTTCTCTTTGGGGAATTCCCCCAAAAAGTGGAAACGAAATATTTGTTCACTGCCAAATTCATAAACATCGTCAACATTGTCTAGCAACCTGGCTGTCAAATCGCCAAAAGTTTGTGTTGCATAATAAGCGCCTTCGCCTTCAACCACAGCAACTCCCAGATAACCGAAGCTTTCACGTAAAATATTTTCCCGGTGTCCCGGCGAATCCATCCACATCTTAACAAATGTCTCTGCCGGCGTCTCTATTGGCCCACCCCTAACATGAGCAATGTTTTCGCCAACACTACCAAAAAGCTTTGGGAAAAACAGGATTTTCCTTTGGCCGGGGCTGCGGCCAGCAGGATCAATGTGAGAAAAAAAATCTTGCTGCAACATGTTAAGACTGTGTGCCCGGGCCAGTTCGTGTAACTCCTGAGCATAATTCAGCGAATCAAGCCCGTATTTGATTCGCTCATTGTTGGTAAGCCTGAACACTTCGCGCTCAAGCTCACGCAGTTCGATTGTGGGAACCTGCGAGTGAAGCAGGCAGGGAAACAGTACGAGTAACAGGGAAAGGAGCAACTGCACAAATCGTCCGCTTTTCCTGCCCGGATATTTATTGGGGTGCTGCATTCTAATTCCCTGACAACCCCATCCTTTCGTATTTGGTTTTATATTTTTCATACAATTGCGTATGGCGGCTGCTCAGGTCTATTTTACGGCCCTGGATAAATGACATCTCAACATGGGTCATAATTTCCAGCGGATCGCCATCTGTAACAATTAACGTCGCATCTTTACCTTTTTCCAGAGAGCCGAGGCGATCGGCAACGCCGAGAATTTGCGCAGGATACAGCGTAACCGCTTTAAGCGCTTCTTTTTCCGGTAATCCGTAGGCGGCCGCCATGGCAGAGTGATAGGGAAGATTACGCTCGTGCGCTGAACCAAAACCGCCACCTCCTGTTGCGATGCAAAACAACACCCCGGCTTCATGCAACTTTCCCGGCAAAGCAAACGGGCCATCATAATTTTCCCAGCGTCTTCGAGGCGTCCGGTGAGTGCCGGTAACCACAACCGGGATATTATGAGCCTTAAGCAAGGCACTCACGCGCCAGGCATCGTAACCACCAACGATTGCGATCAACACATTTTCGGTTAATGCCCAATCCACGGCAGCCTGAATTTCATGAATACCGTTGGCGTGCACGAAAACAGGTATCTCTCTCGATAGAACCGGGAGCATGGCCTCCCAGCGTAAATCCGTGTCGTGGTATGGCACCCCTTCCTGACTTTCAGCATTTTTTGCCTGCTGATAAGCCCGGGCCCGAGCAAATGTGTTTCTGATTTGCGCCAGTTTTTCATCACGATTTTTTACACGCTTTTTCACCTCTTTCTCAGACAGGTCGGTCCTGCGGATAAACATGCCCGGCCAATTCAAGTGCAGCGCAACGGGCGTCTTAAAAGTCATGTCCTCCCAGGTCCAGCCATCGAGCATCATAAGCGCGGATGTGCCGGAAATGATGCCGCCCTGAGGAACGCTCAGCGCCAAAGCAATACCGTTGGCACGCGTCACCGGCAGCAATTCACTGTCAGGATTGAACGACGCTTCTGCCCGTACATTCGGGTTAATATCACCTACTTCTGCATAATCTCGTGTTGAGCGCACGGCCGCGACCTCTACCAGGCCAAGTGACGTGTTAGCCGAAATCAGTCCCGGGTAAATATGTTTTCCTTTCACGTCGATCAACTCAACATTTTCAGGCAAAACAATGTGTTTACCGATAGCCGCGATCCGACCCTTGTCAAACAGCAGAGTGGCGTCTTGAATATCGTTACCGCTAACCGTGTGCACGGTACCGCCAACCAGCGCAATGGGGTGTGCCTGCTTTGCTGCCGGCGTCTGATCTGAGGGTATTGCTACAGTTACACCCAGCCAAGCCAAACAAACGATTGTAAAAGCAATTTGCACGCTATATTTTTTCATCTGAAATCCTTATTTCTTAGTTTCGTTGTCTTGAGCCAGCACTTTTTGAATTAAACGGGCACGCTCAGCTTCAATTCGCTCGCGCAATTCACGGTCAGCCGGAAGGCTGAAATATTTTTTACCGTCAATCCAGGTCTGCTCACATTTGCTGTAAGTTGACAACGGGCTGCCGCTCCAAATTACAAAATCAGCATCTTTGCCCGCCTCCAGCGAGCCGACCCTGTGGTCAATGCGGAGCTGCTTGGCAGGATTCATTGTCACAAACTTCAGTGCCTCTGCTTCACCGACACCGCCATATTTGACCGCCTTGGCTGCTTCCAAATTCATACGCCGCGCAAGTTCGTTACTATCGGAATTAAAAGAAACCAGCACACCGGCGTCATGCATCAAAGCGCCATTGTAGGGGATGGCGTCAATGACTTCAAATTTGTAAGCCCACCAATCGCTGAAAGTTGAAGCCCCGGCGCCGTGTTTACGCAGAACTTCAGCAACTTTATAGCCCTCCAGAACGTGTTGAAAGGTACCGATGGTGAACCCAAAATCTTCAGCGATGCGACAGAGCATCAAAATCTCATCCTGTCGATAGGAATGGCTGTGTACCAGCCGCTTGCCGTGCAGAACCTCAAGTAATGTCTCCAGCTCCAAATCAATTCTTGGCGGAATAACACCGTTCTTTCTTTTCAGCGACCGGTAGTTCCGCCAGGTACGCTCATAATCCTGCGTTGCCTTGAAACGGTCACGAATTATCTGCTCCACGCCCATGCGGGTTTGCGGGTAGCGTGAGGTAAATTTATCACCCCAGTTACTCTGTTTCACGTTCTCGCCAAGAGCGAATTTAATACCGGGAATGGCATCTTTGATAATTAAATCCTCAGCGCCGGCGCCCCAACGCAGCTTGATCACTTGATTCTGCCCGCCAATGGGGTTGGCTGACCCGTGCAGTGAATTGGCCACCGTCAGTCCGCCAGCCAGCTCACGGTAAAAAGCGATATCGTGACTATTACGTGCATCGCCGATGCGGACCTCCGCAGTTACAGCCTGCCCAACTTCATTGACACCACGTGAGAGCCCGGAATGACTGTGTGCATCAATGAGGCCGGGTGTGACGTGCTTGCCATTTGCATCGATAACCACGGCGCCGGACGGCGCTTTCAGCCCGGAACCGATCTCAACAATCTTGCCGCGTTTAATCAGCAGATCGGAATTTTCCAAAATGCCTTGCGGGCCGCTGGTCCAAATTGTGGCCCCAGTTACCAGAACAGCAGCAGGTTGTTCCGGTTGTTTTATGTTTGCAAAAGCGCCAGGGGGTGAGCCGACCGGAATAGACACAACTTCCTTTTTGGGAGAATCAGCCTTTGCCTTTTTCAGCTTGCTCGAATCGGCTGCAAACCAGACTGCGTTCCATGAAAACCAGGCACCATCGGGATACTGGCCCTGACCGCTCAACTCTTTGTTCTGCACTCGAGCAGAAAGCCGTACTACGCCCGGCATGCCAATTTTTTTGCCATCAAACATAAAGCGCAGACGCCGGAGGTTCAACTGCACTTTCTGTAACTTTACCTCAAGCGTATCCCGAATGACCTTACCACTAAGTTTTTTTTCACTACCGGATAACTCTAATTCTAGCTTGGTTGCATCTTGTTTTTGCAAGTTGAGCGACAACCGCCATTTACCACGTAGATCGACAGCAGGCTTTTTCTCTATTTCATAACGCCGGCCATCGATCCAGACGTCGAGAATTTTCGTGTCCGCAGCAAAAAGCTCACCTTTCGTAACCACGAGATGCGCCAGCTTACCGACATCAATACTTCCGAGCTGTTTGCCCAATCCGAACATTTGCGCGGGTGTTTCTGTGAGCGCCTTTAGTGCTCCGCCCCGGGACAGGCCGCCCGTCTTCATCGCTTTGCGCACAGCACCTGGAAATTCATCCAATTTCTTCAGCCCTGTCGGAGATAGTGCAAATTGAACGCCTGCTTCGGCCAGGAAGCGAGGGTTCGCAGGCGCCACCTCCCAATGACTAAGTTCCGTCAATGACGTACTCAAAGCACCTTCGGGTGTATGAACATCCGGTGTTTTCGGAAAATTAACCGGCAAAATGACCGGTATCCGCGCCTGCTTAAGTTTGTCGAGGATACGATATTCGTAACCACTGCCTTGCAACCAGAGCTGCAAGCCGAATTCGTCGGCAAGGTTGAGCGCTGCCAGGGCATCCTGATCATTTTTCACCGCAAACAAAAATACAGAATTGCGTTGACGCGCCTCATTTAACTTTGCCAGAGAAATGTTCTCTTCCGGCCGTGACTGCGCCTGATTCTGGCGAAAGGCCGAGTGGGCCTTACCGTACCAGTCCGCATCCAGAAACGTCTGCCGGATCACCGCGATAGCGCCCATGAACGACGTCGGGTAGCTCGGGGTAGAACCACTTTGCCTGGCAAAAGCCAAATGTTGCGCCAGGTCACGTTTGAGCAAACGCTGAGAATTCTCTGTATCTCCTAAACTCACAGCACTACCGGCGCCACGAAAGATGCCTGCAACGGGGGTGACAAGAGCCGCTGTAAACCCGAGTTTTCTGTGATTCTTTAACGCTTCCTTAGTCGGAGAGAACACAGTCCAAACTTCATTTTCCGGTCGCACCAGCTCATTCCAGTAAGTAGACTGTGCCTGCGTTTCCTTTGATTTGCTTGCCTCGGATTGAGCGTCTTTCGTTTTCTTCGGCACACCAATACTCGACGAAGCATCGATCAAACCGGGATATACCGTCAGGCCGTTGTAGTCCCACTCGCGCGCATCAGGCGGCACAGAGATATTAGCGCCAACCGCCTGAATCACACCATCGCGCAGAACAACCGTGCCTTTTTCAATAACCCGGCCCGCGGACTGCACAATCCGGGCGTTGAGGAGCGCGTGCACTCTGGGTGTGTTTTGGCGCAGGCCTTCGACCGGCCTGGTTTGTGTTTGCGCAAAAAGTGCGGAGGCCGAAACAAATAAAAACAGTTCACAAAACCGCATACTTAGCATTTTTAGCATTTTTAGCATTTTTAGCATCATAAACATCTCCAATTATGGTTCCAATAAAAAGATTGCCTGCGCGCCTGCCTGGGGCCACTCAGAAAGGCGAATCAAACAAAAATCAACCAATGAACTGCGAGTTCAAACTCGCTCTTCAATCTTATTTTTGAGTGCTTTGATTCCCTGGTTCAGCAGCATTTTGGCGGCTGCTTCAACCAATCGCTGGCCAATACGCGCAATGGTGCCACCAATAGCAATCTCACCGTCATATTTCAACAAAGTCCCTATTTCGTTTGGCACAAGCTCAACAAATGTCTTGCCACGCACGAAACCGCCTTTGCCATTGCCGTCGATTTTTAAAGTGTAACTTTTGGGCTGTACTTTTTCCAGGATTGAAAAGCGGGTGGAATATTGACTGGCGATGGCGCCCACTTTGGCGCCGATACTACCCTCAAATTCGCTCTCACTGATCTGTTTCATTTCTTTGCATCCAGGCATAACCTCCTTTAAAAATTCAGGGTCATTTAACAAGTCCCACAACTGGTCAGGTGGAATTGAAACCTCAAGATTGCCTGCAATTTTCATGACTCCGCTCCCAATCAAATACAGAAACTGTCTGGTAACCTACATTACGCTTCCTGCAATCTTTGCCTTACAAGTCTGATATCTTCAGGCGCATCAATATCCAGCGCTTCCTCCGGGCACAACTCAACGACCTGAATTTCATTTTGATATTTTGAAAATAGCTGCCTGGCCCCGATGTCACCTCGCAACTGCAACAAATCAGAAAATAGTGATTTACAAAAAATGGCCGGACCGGAAATACGGCCCCCCGAACTTGCAGCCACAATACGAACTTTTTTGCTCAAGAAAGTCTGAAGAAATCGGTTGATGGTTGCCGGGGCTAACAAAGGCTGATCCGCCAGGAGAATCATGGCACCGCTCACATGCCGACCCAAGGCCGCAACACCCGCGCGAATGGATGAAGCCATGCCTTCCTCATAATCACGATTATGAAGAACGGTAACATCATCTGCTTTCAACAATTCGGTGTAAGCATCAACTTTGGCACCGGCGACTACATAAACTTCCTCAAAGCATGATTCCAAGACATGCTTCACAGTCCACTGCAAAATTGTACGGCTGCCAATGTTTGTCAAAAGCTTGTCCTGGCTCCCCATTCGACGTGACAAACCTGCAGCCAAAACAACAGCGGCAATTTCTGTGCGCCCGTTCATTTGTAAAACTTATTGTTGAGGAAATCCGGCATCAGCCTGCGGCTTCCGGAAAATTATTTTTAATATACTTTTCGAGATCCAGCAGGGCAGACTGCTGTTTCTTATTTAAGGATTTCCTGGCACGTAAATCAGCTAATTCAACAAGCGCGGCGCCAGGTGTGAGCTTTTGCTTGCCGCGATAATCGATGAGCGCCTCCTGCTCAAACACTGGATTAACCCGGTAGTCATATTCTTGCCTTTCCCGGGAAAAAGCATCGCCGATTTGATCCCCATAATTTCGAAACAAAAGCCGCGAGCCAAGATCGTGCAATTGACGCCGATGAAAGCTCTTGGCCATGTCAATCTTTCGCTGCAACGGTGCACTATGAAACTGCCGGCACATTTCAACTTCATCCCGGGAATAAAAATCTGACTGGTATAAAATCGTATCTACGTCTGCCTCGGGCACCTGACCGTAACGAAACTCGCTGTGATACTGCACCATTTTTTGCAAAAGCTCCGGATTTTTCTCCAGCCACTGCTTATTATTTTGCAATATCTGAGCATGTTCAGAGTCAAGGCCTTGCATAAAATCGTCTTTTGGCGACAAAATAATGCCTGAATCGCCAAACTTCTTACGCACGACCCATGTGTTTTTTTCAATATTTTCTGCTGTTGCTTGCATCAATTCAGGCCGGTCGAGCCGCAGCCATAAAGATTGATTATTATAAACGCTTGAATTTCCGAGAGACAAAACCGGGGCCTGATAATTTCGTTCAGTGCCAAAGCCAGGACTGAGCAGCAAACCGAGCTTGTGATATTCCGGCAGCGCCGGACTGAATATAGGCAATTGCTCGGCGCGCCTTTGATCGATTGCCTTATTAAAATGTTCTATTCCGAAAGACCACAACGCTTGCTCCTTTGACAAGCGGCGGGCCAGCGCCACAGTGGTTTCAACATCCACCAGGGCATCATGGGAATCACCTTCAGCCAGGTCATTGGCTGCTTTTAAATTCTCAAGTTTCAGCGAGACTTTGCCATCGACTTCAGGCCACTGCAAAGCCTCTTTGCCCAAAAGTCGAAACAGAACAACAATGGGCAGCAGATCCATTCTGCTGCACTGGTTAGCGTATTGATGCGTGTAAGGCGTCAGAAGGTTTCGATAAAAGGCAAACCGCAAAAATTCATCATCAAAGCGCAGGCTGTTGTAGCCAAGACTGATGGTGCCCGGGGTGTTAAGCATAGCGTGGATCTGTTGCATCGCTTCATATTCGCACAAGCCATCAGCCACCCGCGCCGTTGAAATGCAATGAGCTGCTGTTGCCGCCGGCGAAGGAATTACGTCGGAGCGCAATTTGATCATAATTTCATGACGTTCAAGCTCAACAAACTGCATGTCCGTGCGCACAGCGGCAAACTGCAGAACCTGGTCAAATGCGTGATTGAGACCGGTGGTTTCAAGATCGTAAAAAAGGTAGGTTTGCATTTTTCTCAAGGTAAAATAAAATTGATAGTACAAGCAATGTGGCGCGCGGCTGGATGTCGGCGCACGGAACATTCTTTAAACAATTAACTTTGGGAATTGCACATACCAAACCAGGTCGCAGCAAAATCCATTGTTATGTTTTATTTATTAATTGCTTAGAACTTGCCTGCTGCAACTATTCAGCCCAGCTAAAATTGATAGTTAATCATGTTCGTAGTCAGAGCTTGTTTTGTTTGTTTTTTCAGAGCAAGCTCGTGACTACAAGTCTTAAATTTAGGTGATTAGCTGAATAGTAACTGCCCGTTTCCCCATGCGTATCTATAACGGAGATGGTTGTGCCATGAACTTTTTAAATAACCATCATGCTGTAAACGTCCTATAACGATACCTGGCTCGATCCCCAGGCTACCTGCAAAACTTTTGATATCTTGCGGATGAAAAGCCTCTGCCTTAAGAAAAGATTTGTACTCACCTGGCGGAATTAATATATCTGCAGCAAATCTATCGGCTTCCTTCTCAGGTTTATCCGACCTTTCTTCCGGGCTATCTCCTTCTAAAAAAACAACTTGCTTGCCATGTAATAAAAGGTGGCCAATCTCATGAAAAAGACTGAACCAAAAAATATCCGCCCAACTCCCCCGAATTGTCATCATTAGGACTGCTTTGTTCGGTCCCAACCAGAAAGTAGCACCATGCAGATAAGTTTTGGGTAAATGTGGGCAGAGAACAAGTACAACGCCGGCAGCTAAAAGCGTTTGGCGAAGTTGAGGTTCAAACTTCTCTGGTGGTAACCGTGTCATGTCCACAATGGACGGCAGTGCACTTTCTAAAACATCCCTTCTGAAAGGCGCAGACTCTGTCTTTTGAGCTTGGAATTCTCCAATTCTTAACCATGCTGAAGTCGCTTCAGCCGATCGCTTCCCTGCTCCTTGTCGAAAGGCCACTTGATAACGCTTTAGGGCTGAAACATTTTTTAGTGATGTCACCCCAAAAAAACGATGCAATTCCTGGACTTTTTCCACCGCCTTGGTTTTCCTGGCGACGAATCCCAATTTAACCAATTTCGAATAGCAAAACTTAGTGACTAAATTGCTTTCATCACGTAGTCTTTGCATTTCAAGAACTTCCTGGTTGCGAGCTAAAGTTAATCTATATTCAGCCTCCAATCCCGTCCAGATATGGGCAGGCACACCAATAACCTTTTCTAATTGCAAAGCAGTATCCGGAGTTATGGCTTTTTCACCAGTAAAAATAGCACTTAGTTTAGGAGCAGGACGGTTCATACGCCGAGCCAGCTCATTCTTGGTCATACCCAATTCGGAAATGACTTCCTCCAGGTACTCACCAGGTGGAATTGCCAAATCGGAGTGAGTGTGTTCTCTAATCACCATAATGTTTGCTCACCTCCTCTATGTGCGCGATCTCTAGCTTTTTCCCGTCCAAAGTGAATATCAACCTATAGAATCCCGTTAGCTTCACTGCCCACTGTCCCTGCCTGCCCCCTCTTAATGGATGGCAACGCAAACCAGGCAAAGAACAAAGTTCATTAATATCGCACGCTTGTTTTATAATATTAACGCGTTGAATGTATTTTTTCGCCACTTCTCGCCCGTAAGCTCTTTCCGCCTCACGAGATTTCTCATACTGCTTTTGAAGTTTCCTGGTCCTGAAACGAACTTCCAAACCAAACCCTTAATTGTTGCCTGCCCTACAATCTTTACCCTTTGGGTAAAATACAATAAAAACAATTTTATATCAAGTACTTTTTTACCTTTTAGGTAAAGCATTTTTGCATAACACGTTCCCACATCATGACGCGCATTGAGTTTCCGGCAACCACTTAAGCAGCGCTTCGCAGCATTCAACTACAAACCGAACACCACAATGAGGCTGGAGCGAACTCCCCTGTCAAGCAATTCATCTGCTACTGCAGGCCCGGTATAAGTTTACAATCTTTTTACTGTGGTGCAACAAAAAAGTGGTGGCAAGTCAGGGAATTTACTGTAGAGCAGCTCGGAGATATTAAACATCGCAGCCCCGGGATTAAGAAAATGCGCAACCCAGATGGGTAGGAACGGCCAATGGCTGGAAGGCAATCGTGAGTCAGAGGCTCAATTAAATATCAAAGATACGAAGCACAAATACACTAACCGGGACATCCGGCACTCACCTCATCAATATCATTTTCTTCGTTTCATGGGAACCGCCGGTCCTTAAATGATAAATATACACGCCTGAGGTAACTGCAGTACCGCTGTTGTCTTTGCCATCCCAGACAATCGTTTTTTCTCCGGCAATTTGAAATTTATTCAAAAGTATTTTTACTTTTTGTCCCTGAATATTGTAAATGGTCAATTCAACATTCGATGCATTGGAAAGGTTGTAGGAGATTTGCGTGGACGGATTAAACGGATTTGGGTAGTTCTGCCGAAGGGTGATGGTCGTCGGTGGGACTTCTTTTGGCTCGCCGGACACTTCTCCTGTCAGTTGTTTCAAGTCAAAAGTTGCAAAATTGCGTGAAGGTTTGCCGCCGGCAAAGTGGAAGTCGCCGGCTGCGTACAACGTGTCATTCTGCACATGCAGACCTGAGACACCCCAGCCTTCAATACCACTGCCAAATGCATGCCACGCATTGCCATCCCAGAAGGCAATATTTTGTGCGGGGAAACCGTCAATCTGCTCAAAAATACCACCAGCAATAAGCAGATTTTTGTAAATGATTGTGTCAAAAATAAATCCCGATTCCGGCATAACAGCAAATGGAGAAAACCTTGTGCCGTCCCATATTGCCAGTGAAGCTGGTAAACTCGAGCCGTCCGACTCGCGGACGCCATGAAAAGAGCCGACTACAATGACGTCCTTGATAATATGAATTCGAGCATTCCATCTCCTTAAACCAGTGTTTTCAAACCTGCCCAATTCCTGCCAGCCGCCTGTTTCCAAACGAAGAAGGCCACCTAAACCGTTAAGAGCATAAAGCTCTCCGGCGTGAAATTGTAACGCACTAATATCGCCGGTCCCGGAAATAACTTCTGAGTCTGGAATTGGTTGTAAATTTGAGCCGTCAAAACGCATCGAATAGACGCTGCCATCTTCACCATTTGCAAAATAACACAGCGAATCAATCGTTGTCAGTGCAGTAACCAGTATTGAAAAACCATTATCAAGCGGGCTCCTCCAATGATTATCATTCCAAAAGAACAGTCCGCTCTGGGCATTGGTCCCATCCGGGTTCCCCAAAAACAGCCTCTCACCCCAAATAACTGCTGTGGATTTAAAGATGGCGCTTCCCCATAACTGATGATAACGAACGGTTTGCGCGAAAGAGTCCCAGGCAGCACCATTCCAGCGTCCATAGGGGTCGTTACTATTTAAAAGAACTATGTCCTTCCCATCTCCACACACTTCCCACACCACATCACCCGGAACACCTTTGCCTGTATTGGATCGAGGTGTGATGTCATGCCAATTTTCCGGCTGACCTAAATATATTGAGCCTGGTTCATGTTGCCCGGAACCCCCGGTAAGCAAAATATCCTCAGCCAAATAGGCCGCATCTGTTATCCAGTTATAAGGGTACGAGAGTATATCGTGGTCAGCTTCCTTCAACTCGATGAGTCTGGTTGTAGTGCAAATAAGCCATTTATCAAGTCTTGTATCAAAAGATTTAAAGTGCTCATGATTGCTCAACTGAACCGGCGGGCTGAAAACATCCCAGGATGTTCCGTTCCATTCAAAAGTTGAGAGAGAAGAGATACTTGTTGAATCACTTGTATCTGTAGTAATCATAAGTTTACCGTTCTTCGACATCAATTCCGACACCCCGAGCTGTTCTAAGCCTGCATCCACAGCCTGCCAGGCGTTGTTCTCCCATTTTGCTATCTTCCACTCCGGCCCCCCTTCAAAGTCCCTGTATATTGAAAAAAAGAGAGTATTTTCATGCCAGGCCAGGTTTCTGCCATAGGCTTGTATTTTTGCGACCCGATTCCATTGAGAATTCTGCAATATGTGGACCTCTGTATTACCTGGAGAACTCGAAACCAGATAGCTTAATGCCAGAAGATTCCCGGAAACTGCGAGTTGAACGTAATACGGACCGCCCTCATAATATGGATATTCAGCAACAACTTGCCACCTGCCGTTTTTCAAACATCGTATCTCCGGTCTTTCATTAGCTTTGAACATTCCCGCAACATACAGGGTGTCGCCGTCGAGTACCATGTCATGTATGGACTCAATAATATCATCTTCCGGCAAGTGCTCGAACTGCCCGTCCCGATAAAGCACAATCTGGTTGTACCGCTCACCATCGATTGCCCGAAACTCGCCTGTCAAATATGCTGCGCCCGAAGGCGTCACCTCGATCTGTTCGATTGGCGCATCAAATCCCGGTACGCTGAACTGATGGCTCCAGCCTTCATTTTGGGCATTCGCTGTATTAAGCAGCAAACATATTGTAAAAAGAAAAAGTGTGCAGTGAAATGTCATTTTATACCTCAACTTCATTTTTGCTGAAAACGATGTCCAGATATTTTTGCACGCGAAAACAAGACACGATATATTCTCATTGAGCTTCCCGTGTCTTATTAAAACATTGAACTGTGAGAGACAATCAGTGATATGATACTAACATTTTACATCTGACGCAACAAAAAATGTAGTGTGCGCGCTTCACTGCCGGGAGCATATGGCGCGCTGAAACCTGTTCCACAAACAGATGCTAAGGAGTATGTTCAAAAGTGGTCAGTATCTCTTGGCAAAAAGCTCTCGTCTTTTCATCGAGTGCTTAGCACCTTTTGGGCAAAAGGCCGGCATCCATTTTTTGAGCAGACATTACTTTGGCCAAAAGCAATCAAAGGGGAATAACTTTTATGCTTCGTGCTTGCCTGACTTTTTGTATTTGCTTTTTACACTGCCTTGGTAGATGCTGAATCGATGATATTTACATTCAAGCGGGCCGTTAAACAGCGTTAGTTTCCGGGATGGCCGCAAACCGATATGTTTCAGTCCCTCTTTGTTTGAGCTGAGAATCCAGGCTTCGTATCCGTGACACCCTTGCTTCAATTGGTCACCTATTTTCCCGTAGAGGTCAACTAAATCGTGTTGTTGCATGCGCTCACCGTATGGTGGGTTGATGATAATAATGCCCGGGCCTGCCGGAGGCAATAAATCTTCAAACCGGGATTGGCTCAACTCAATGTGGCGGCTCAACTTAGCCCGTTTGATATTGGCATGGGCGATCCGCACAACCCCCTTCGACATATCCGAAGCGATGATAGGCGCCTTTGGCTCAACGATTTTTGCACGGGCCTCATCGACGATTTTCTGCCACAACTTTTTATCAAAATCAGGCCAGGTCATAAAGCCAAAATAGGAACGGCCAAGACCAGGAGCAATGTTGCAGGCCAATAACGCTGCCTCAATTGCAATGGTTCCGGAGCCACACATTGGGTCGACAAACGGGATTGTAGCGTCCCACTCTGAAAGCTGAACCAGCCCGGCGGCAAGAATTTCGTTCAGCGGCGCCTCGGACTTTTCCAGGCGGTAGCCACGTTTATGCAGTGAATCACCGGAACTATCCAGAGACAGGGTGCAAATATCATCGAAAATATGCACATTAAGTCGCAGTGTCGGCCGCACAACATCAACTGATGGACGCCGCCCAAATTCTTTGCGGAATCGATCGACCATGGCGTCTTTGACCTTAAGCGCTGCAAACTTGGAATGTTTGAAATAATCTGATCGCACAACGCTGTCAACGGCCAGCGTGTCGTCTACTCCCATATATTTCGTCCAGTTGATATCAGACGTTTTATCGTAGAGCTGACGCTCATTTCTCACTCTGAACTTGGCGATGGGCTTAAGAATCCGCAGAGCCGTGCGCAGGCAGAGGTTAAGACGGTACATTGTTTCGACATTCCCGGAAAACGAAACTGCCCGCTTGCGCACATCAATTTTTTGGGCCCCGCATGTTTGCAATTCAGTTGCGAGCACTTTTTCGAGCCCGGACAAAGTCTTGGCCAGCATTTTGAAATCAGAAGCCGTTTCTGAAGCCATTCAATCTCCGTGAAAAGGTATATGAAGTCAATTTGGGTAACGATTCATCCTTTATTTTTTTGACAGGATGAACAAAAATTGACTGGATCATTTTTGATACATCGGATATTTTTTTAAAAAATCATGTCAAAGAAAAGACCTGAGGAGTTACCACTTTTAGCGTAAGGCTGTACTGAAAAGATAGATGACTGACTGCAATTTCTTTCGCGGTGGTCAATTCTCGTTTTATGGTCAGCTTTTTGTAATGTCAAAAAAATTCTATCCGGCAACAGCGAAGGCCTTTATTTGCAAAGATGCGCGCGCTCACCCTTTTATTTTGCTCAAGCCCCCTGTTTTTTACAGGGAAAACACAGCGAATCAATGGGACCAAAATAGAACCAATTCGCTACAAAAGCAAGAAATTTGACATATATTACCGGGAAACCGGTTTAAAATTCTGCCTTTGTCGCAGCAAAGGCAAACACAGAACCAGGAAAAAAATTCCGTACAAACCCGCAAAACAATAAAATGCGAAACTGTAACCACGGCTCTCAATTAAATATCCCATGAGCGGCCCCAGCAGGGCAAACATCAAGCGAACGCCGAGACTGGCTATGGAATTCGCTGTGGCACGTATCTCTGCACCCACGCGGGAATTGAGTGCATCGCGAACAATCACCTGATTGAGTCCACGACAAAAATTAAAGGCCAGACCAAAAACAATGCCCAAAGCAGAGACAAAAGATGCCATACCAAGAAAACCAACAATTGGCAAAATTCCCATGATGAGCAAGATAGGTGTTGAACCGATTTTGCGCTCAATTCGGTGTGCAACTCGACCGGAAACTGCAACAGTCAAATTGTAGCCTGCCCACAAGTAGCCAAAATAGGACAGTGGAATTCCCATGTCTTTCCAAAAACCCTGAAATGCCCAGACGACAATATAGCCGGCCAAACCCAGGCTTATGTAGTTAAAAATCACCAGAGTCAGCAACTTCGATTCCTTGAAAAGAACCTTATAAATATGGCGCAGATTAAGCAAGTGCTGCCGCGGATCAAGTTTTTTTCGTGCCGGTTCATACAAAGACAATGAAATCAACAAAGGAACCCAGGCTGTGACGGCATTGATTTTGGCCGGCAGGGTTAAAGAAATCACAGCCAGGTACCCGCCGAGAAGCGCAGCAATCGTTTCACCAACTTGAGAGTAAAAAATACGCCGGGCAAGCACTGCAGCATCTGACAAACGATTGGTTTTCAGAAGCGCCTGTGAGTCGTAAATGAGAGCCACATCCGTGCCTGAAAAAAGACTCAAACTGATTGCATTAAACAATTCAAAAGCAATGAATGCCTCGTAAGAACTACTCAGGGCGAGGATTGTAAAACCAACCCCCTGGAAGACGCCCGAAAGTACGAGTGTACGCTTTCGGCCCAGCAAGTCGGAAATATATCCGGAGGGAACTTCGAGAATAACGATGGATATCGCATAAATCGATAGCAGAATGTAAATTTGCTCCATGTCCAGGCCGTAATGTTGAAAAAAAGGAACGATCACCGGCATCAGCACCAGAAACATCCAGGCACCGTTGAGAATCAGTACCTTGGGAATGTTTGCCTGCAATTTACTTTCAACATCGTTCATAATGCAAGTGCCGGTTATTCCCGGGTAAGAATTGAAGTCAGCGTTTCACCATCGATATTGCCACCGCTAATGATTACGCCAATCCGGCCATGGCTCGGCACAGCGCCGGAAAGCAGTGCGGCCACACCCAGAGCGCCAGAAGGCTCAACCACCAATTTCATGCGATAGAACAAGAACCGAACAGCCTCTTTGATCGCCTCTTCGGATACTGTTTTCATGTCATCTACATACTCAAGCACCAAAGGAAAAGTTAATTTCCCAAGAGAAGGCGTGCGCGTGCCGTCGGCGATTGTCGGCGGATTCTTTACTGTGTGCAAGACTTTGGTATGAAAGGACTTTGTGGCGTCATCTGCAAGCTCAGGCTCGATGCCGATGACTCGGCAGTTCGAATCCAGATTTTTCGCTGCCACGGCTGAACCACTCAGCAAACCGCCACCGCCGCACGGAGTGAGAAGTAAATCCAGTGTTTTTTCATCTTCAAAAAGCTCAAAAGCGGCGGTGCCCTGACCGGCAATCACATCTGCGTGATCGTATGGCGGAATCAGCGTAAAGTTGTGCTTTTTTAAGAGCGATTCAGCCACTTCTTCCCGAACACTTTTATCCGGATCGTATTCAATCACACGAGCGCCGTAACCTTCAGTGGCTGCACGCTTGATCGCAGGGGCATTATTTGGCATGACAATGGTTGCGGCAACGCCGAGTAGTTTACTCGCAAGTGCAATGGCCTGGGCATGATTTCCAGATGAGTAAGTGAGAACTCCCTGCCGCTTTTCTTTTTCAGGAAGATTTGAAATCGCATTAAAAGCGCCGCGAAACTTAAATGCCCCGACTCTTTGAAAACTCTCACACTTGAGAAAGACCCTGGCACCAACCATTTCATCCAAAGTGCGGGATGTCATTATGGGTGTACGGTGCGCATAGCCGCGAAGTACGGCTCCGGCATGTTTTATTTTTTCGAACATTGCGCTATCGCTCCATTCAATTGTCCAACTTGCTACCATTTTAGAATCGATCTGCCCTAAAAGGCGACAGCGCAAATGACGACTCTTGCCCGGTTACAAGTTCAGAAATGAGTTGCGCCGTAATCGGCGCCAGTAAAATACCGTTGCGAAAATGACCGGTTGCAAGAATCAAGTTGGAGATATGCGTGCGCCCGAGAATCGGCAAATTATCGCTGGTGTCCGGCCGCAAACCGGCCCACATTCGGGTAACTGATGATTTGCCCAAAGCAGGCACCACACTGGTCGCAGCATCCAGAAGATGCTTTACCCCATCAGCGGTGACAGTTTTGTCAAAGCCGACATTTTCCATGGTGGCGCCAACCAAAGTACGGCCACCCGACCACGGCACAATATAGCAGTTGCTGCTGTGAATCAGCGGCAACAAAAACTGCGGTTCGACTGCCAACTCAACCATTTGGCCCCGGATGGGTCGGAGCGATATCTCAAGTCCTAACGATTTGAGAATATTGCCTGACCAGGCACCGGCAGTAATAATAAAAGTGTCCGCCTGCACCAATCCGGACGGCGTCAGTGCAGCCGCGATGCGCCCTGACTTTTTTTTGAAATTAACAACAGGTGTATCGAAATTAAACTCAACGCCCCGGTTGCCGGCAGCGGTCAGAAGCGACTTACAGAGCATGCGATTATCCACATGCGAGTCCCCAGGGAAAAATACGCCCGTTTCTATATTTGCCGCCAGGTGGGATTGCCTCTGCCTGACCTCTTCGGCAGTCAAAACTTCAGCCGGTATGCCGGCAGCAAGCGCGCGCTCAAAAATCCCTGCCAACAATCTCGACTCCTGGTAACCTCGCGCCACCATCAGACTTCCGTGCTGCTGAAAGCCAATTTCCATGCCGGTTTCTTGCAGCAAATCATGGATAAACCCCGGGTAAAGTTTATTGCTTTCCAGCATCAACCGGTGCAGCGGTGCGGCTATGCTATGCGCCATTTCCGCATGCGGTGCAAGCATGCCTGCAGCGGCCCAGGATGCCTCAAGACAAGGCTGCGCCTGGTCAATTACCGTTACGTGAAAACCTGCACCAGCCAAACGGTTAGCAATGGCGCAACCGATGATTCCGGCACCAATGACAACCACATCATTCGTTTTGTTCAAACTTGATCCAATATCAGAAAAATGTGAAATAGCAGTTGTTGTCCAAACCAACAACACGCCCAAATGGCCCGCAGAAAATATTCAAACTCACCCTAAAAAACAATCGATTTCTAATTTGAATGCCATGGGGCAGCGAAGTTTCGCATAAAAAAATCACGTTGAAAGAATAAAACGGCCGAAGAAGAAAATAAGAAGAAAGGAAAACAGAGGGGAAAGCGTGCCAGTGGCCCGGCGCGAAACATTTGCATAATAGCGAATTAACCGGGCATGTGAGAATTTACAGGAAAAAAAGCTGCGAATTTTCCAACTCAGCTAGGCGCCGCTGCAATATTTCGTCAAAATACCCAGGCGAGCCGATTACAGATATTTACGTAACACGTCAATCAATACTTCTCGCTTGAAAGGCTTGGACAACGCCTCTGTGCAGCCGGCAGCCAGACATTTGTCAACCGCCTGCGTACCGTAATGGGCCGTCAGAGCAACAATCGGTACCTTGCTCAACGCGGCTGAATTGCGGATTCTGTGGGCTGCCTCATACCCATCCATGATGGGCATTTCCATATCCAGTAGAATCAGGGAAACAGGGTTGTTTCTCAATCTATCCAGAGCCTCCTTGCCGTTTCTGGCGTACAGCAACCTTAATCCTGACTCACTTTTCAGAAAATGTTCAATAAGCAGAAGATTGTCCGGCGAGTCATCGACAATCAGTACTCTTGGACGGGAATCAATCCATTTTTCAATGGCCTGCAAAAGCGTTTTTCTCTTGACAGGCTTTGTAAGATATTCATCCATACCGCTGGACAAACATTTCTCGCGATAACCCTTAATTGCATGGGCAGTTAAAGCAACGATAGCTGTACGACGCAGACCACGCTCTTTCTCAAATGCCCTTATCTTCTCAGTCGCCTGAAATCCATCCACATCGGGCATTTGAATATCCATCAAAATCAAATCATATTGAAACTCCTGGACAGCCTGAACTGCCTGTGCACCATTTTCAGCCAACTCCACCAGGTAGCCGGCATCCAGAAGCATGGAAATTGCAAACTTCTGATTATCCGGCGTGTCTTCTACCAACAAAACAGAACCGCGTGGGTGCCACCTTTTTTCACCCATTGATGCAGACGTCAGACCGGACTCCATGCTGATGTTCAGAGCCTGGCCGATGCTTTCCAGCAACCGCGACTGCTTAATCGGCCTTAAAAGTGAATCAGCAATTCCCAACTCTTGTCTTCGACGCGAATCGAGCGTCTCTAATGAAGAAAGCATAATAATTTTTGAGCAAAGCGCTTCGTGCTTAACCGACTGCGCAACGGCAATTCCGTCCGGGTCCGGCATCTGGTGATCGAGAATAAGCAGATCATACAATTGGTCTCTTTTTCGGAGCTCTGAAAGAGCGCCTAGCCCGCTATCAACCAACTTCACATTAAACCCTAACGGCAGCAAGAGCTTTTTAAGATGAGTTCGATTAATTTTATCATCGTCCACAACCATGACTGACATACCGTAGAAATCAAGCGCAGTTTGCTTTGTAACAACAGCCTCAGGCAACGGCTTGCCAATCGGCAAGGTCAATTCGAAAAGGAATCGGGTTCCATGCTCCTGAGCAGATTCCACTCGCAGGTCACCACCCATCAGCTTGATGAGTGATCGAGAAATGCTAAGTCCAAGCCCCGTACCACCAAATTTGCGAGTAGTCGATGAATCTTCTTGTGAGAATTTCTCAAATATTTTGTCCATGTTTTTCTGAGAAATACCAATACCGGAATCTGTAACCATAAAATTTACACAGCTCCTGCCATCATCCCGTTTTCCTGAACCATTACCCACCGCTGCTGTAGCAGACACTTTAATTTTGCCCTCTTCGGTGAATTTCAATGCATTACCGACTAAATTAATAATAATCTGTTTCAGGCGAGTTGGGTCACCGACGAGCCACTCGGGTAAATCCGGCGCAACCGAGCAGGAGAGTTCAAGCCCCTTTTCCAGAGCCTTCAACTCAAAGAGTTTAGCAGCACTGCGCACCGTATCACGCAGGTCAAAATCAATTTCCTCAAGCTGCATTTGACCCGCTTCAATTTTCGAGAAGTCCAGGATATCATTAATCAAATGCAGCAGTCCATCAGAAGAGGCGCGAACCACATCCAGAAATCCCCGCTGCTCGCTATTGAGTTGAGTATTCAGGGCCAGTTCAGTCATGCCAACAATCGCATTAAGCGGTGTGCGAATTTCATGACTCATATTAGCGAGAAACTCGCTCTTGGCGCGGTTGGCCATAGCTGCTTTCTGCGCCAACTCTTTTGCCTGAGAAGACGTTTTTTCAAGCTCCGCATTTACCTGACGAAGCTCTTTATTCACCGTTTCCGCCATACGTTTGGCGTTTTGCACCGCAGCCTCAGAGTTTACTCTCTCAGTGATATCCTCCACAGAACATTCGTAATAAAGAACTTTCTTTTGACTATTCAGAACTTTTTTTGCGTTCTCTCTGATGAAAATAAGCGAGTCACCTTTCTTTTTAACCGCAATTTCCACTTTCTCAACGTCCCGCTCGCCGCTTTTTATTTTTTTAAACACCTCAACAGGAAGCCCGAGATAAACCGTTCTTTTTGAATTAATTCGGGGGGAAAGTGCCTTGACCGTCTTGATGTGAAGCATCTTCAGCAGCGCCGGATTAGCATCCAGTACATTTCCCTTAGCGTCGGCCCGGTAAAGCCCGATTGCTATATTTTCAAACAACGACCGATAGCGCGTTTCGCTTTCACGTAAAGCTTTTTCTTGCGCCATCAACTGTTGACTGCTTGCTTCCAGTTGTTGAAATGCCGCGGCGAGTTGCTGCTCATTTGCTTCGAACCGAGCATGCCTGGACTGTAACTGGCTATTGGTTATAACAACTTCTTCAGCAGATTTACCCCGCTCTGACAGGTACACGGTGTTGTGCTGTTTGATGGATGCATTCACTTTCTGCAACTCTGTCAGCAAGGTTTGATTTCGAAGCACTTGTTTGTGATGTTCTACTGCGCTGTCTACAATAGAAATAAGTTCACCCAGCCCTCCGTCTTTGTAAATATAGCCAAAAGGCTGATATTTGTTGATGATTTCACAGGAACTCTTGACGTCGCGGTAAGCCGAATAATAAATAACAGGAATCTGGTGGAATCTCTTCTTCAACTCCTCAAACCACTCGAAACCATCTTTGCCATCCATCTGCAGATCGAGAATAACCGCGTCCACTTCGTTGGTTATCGTCTTGATGCCTTCATGCCCGCTTGAACAGGTAATAGTTCTGAATTGGTGGCCCAATACGCTGCTCAGAGAATCGCGAACCAGTTTGTCATCATCGATTACCAAAATAGTCCGGCTTTCTTCGGGCTTTTCAATTATGCTCTGAATACTTTTTATGTTCGTAATGTTTTCCAAAGCTTTCTGCAAGAGGGTTCCCTTATTTCAAGAATTATTCAGAGCCTGGGCCGACAAAGCGATCAATAATTTTAAAAAGAAGTTCTTTGCGAATGGGTTTTGTTATGGTTGCAGTGCAGCCGGCGTCGAGACACTTTTTTAACCGGGTTTCATCTGAATGCGCTGTCAGGGCAACTATTGGAACATGTGTTCCATTCTCGATTTTACGTATTTGTGCTGTTGCAGTGTAGCCATCCAGCACGGGCATCTCCATGTCCATCAGGATCAATGAAAATTGGTGTGCCTTAAATGAGGCCACCGCCTCTTCCCCGTTCTCAGCAAAAAACACCTGACATTCCGGTCTCTTCTGAAAATACTTTTTCATCAAAACCAAATTGTCTTTTGCATCATCAACAACCAGGACGCTAGGCGGTGTGTCCACCCAGTTACCAATAGTTTCTATCAGTATTGTTTTTCGGATCGGCTTGGTAATAAAATCATCCATACCCCCTTCCAGGCACTTTTCCCGGTACCCTTCGATGGCATGAGCCGTACAAGCAATAATTGGCACTCGCGCTAAATCATTGTCAGATTCATACTTTCTAATCTCTGTCGTCGCTTCAAAGCCGTCCATTTCAGGCATATAAATATCCATCAAAATGGCATCAAACCTGCGTTGACGAACTGACTCGATTGCTTCCAGGCCATTCTCAGCATGAGCGACGTCATAACCAGCGCGCTCAAGCAGTTTGGTGGCAAGAATTTGATTGTCCTTGTTGTCTTCAACGAGTAGTATCTTTGGTCGCATATTTTTCTGCTCCATGCCCTGACTCCCTGCGGACAATTCATCTGTTGGTTTAGAAGTAACTTGCCCGATCTCAGCATGGACCAGCGCGAGCAATGCAGACTGTTTTACCGGTTTTGATATGAACCTGTGCACACCGTACTCAGCCATCAATTCAGGGGCGGTCCCACCAAGTGGTGTGATAAGAAAGACCTTCGAATCAGCAAATTTTGAGTCGGTGTGAACTTGCTTTAGAAACTCCAGTGTCGAAGTAGTACGCACGTCATGCGCCACGAGGATAATGGCTGGAGGCGCCTCAATCTGTTGTAACTGCGCATAGGCATTTGTTACTTCTGAACACAGTGAAACTTGCAAACCGGCGTACTCCAAAACCTTTGCCAGGCACTGTCGACTTAAATCATTTTTATTGACGATGAATGCCCGGCCAACAGATTGTGAAAGTGGCTTACTTTCTGCCGGCGTTGCTGTGGAAGCCACCGACACTACTAACTTAAAATGAAAACTACTGCCAACGCCCTCTGTGCTCTCGACCTGGAAATCACCGCCCATCATGTTAACGATCATTTTTGCTAAATACAGGCCCAGATAAGTCTCATCCGCCTCGCCTTCAACCTTCAAGACCTCATTTAGAATTTGTTCAACTTTCCCGGCACTAAATCCGGCACCGGTGTCATTAACCTTAAAATGCAGTGTCACGGTCTTCGAAGCGGATGTTTCATCAGCTACTTGCAAGACCTGCAAAGCTACCTGGCCCGACTTAGTCATTTTAATGGCGTTGTCCAACAAATTCACCAAAACGCGACGCAACCGAACCGGATCAGCAAAGATTTGTTGAGGAACAGCCGGCTCCACAAAGCACAGCAAGTCCAACCCCTTGGCTTGAGCCTTAAGCCCAAAAATTTCAGTGACCGATTCCACAAATTCCCACAAATTGAATAGAGTGTTTTCGGGTTCTATTTTTCCGGCCGCAATTTTTGAATATTCAACCATGTCGTCAATCAAGGCAAATAGCACTTTGGAGGAAGACTCAATGATGTGAACAAATTCCTGTTGCGGTGAGTGCAACTCAGATTTTCGCAACAGCTCGGTTATCCCCGCAATCGAATTAAGAGGTGTGCGAATTTCCCGACTCAGATTGTAAAGAAAATTATTATCAAATTTGCTTGCAGTTTTTGCCTTATCGGCCATCTCGGAAGCAAATGAAGTGGCCTTGCTGAGGTTTGCCGTAACTTCTTCCAACTCAGCCTTGGCCGCATCCACTGCGAGCCGTTCTTTTGCCAGCGCCACCCTCAGTGCTTTTACATCCGAACGATCCTTGACGAAAAAAACTGTTTCGTCAGAGGCCTCCCAGGTTACTAAAATTTCGGTTAACTCAACTGGAAAAGATGCGCCATCCCGCCTGACCGCATCCGTGCGAATCGCCTTGTTCGAGCCAGGCTCGCCCGGCAGTGTTGCAGCCTTACCTGTTTCCTTTCTATCAATCCATGCCCCCAGCCCGGGAAAAACGATGGCAATGGGTTGCCCAATCAGGTCACTGGCCTGCCACTGAAGCAGGTGCTCAACCTGTTCGCTCAGCCAAAGGACTTTACCAGCCACATCAACCGCGATGGTATCGAGAGAACGCCATGCCGAATTAACAGTGTGCCTGATTGCCGATGGATCCGGCTCCTTCCTTTTCCATAAACGCAACATAAGTACCACGCTTATTGCAACACCGAGCAGAGCAAAATGTCGGTATTCAAAAAATAAGTACAGTTTTGTCAACAAGAATCAAGAAACATTGCAACTCGTGAATCCAAAATGTACAGTCTTCATTTGGTTTCTTGCACAATTGTATCGGCCTCCGGGCATATATCCTTTATTAGTGCCAGGTCGCAACGGGAAAGTGAAAAACGGGGTAGACTTCAAGCAGATGTCCAGGCATTATACTTCGTCATGCTGAAGTATACTAACGGCCTCTTCATCGGTAGGAACAATGCGAAACAAGGTGTCAGTCCGTGTCAGGCGAAACATCGTCATGACTGTCGTTCCGGCACCTGATATAACCACCTCACCATTCGCTCCAACAGCATTTTTGGTTGAAACCAGAGCGCCCAGGCCAGTGCTATCAATAAAGTCAACGGAAGAAAGATTGAGAACTATCTCCGTTTCCCCGCTATTTATTTCCTTGACCACGCTTGTCTTGAAGTCATCTGCGATTCTTGAGTCGAGACGATCATGTTCAACAGTCACTACGAGAACCTTGCCTACTTTTCTCGTTTTAGTGTGCATTGATTTACTCCATCCTCGTGTTATTAATGATTACTCCTCTTGCAGCACGATTTTGACGACATCCAAATATTCAGATAAATTGCCTTTCATCCGTTCAATTTCATCAACATCATGAGCCAGCGCCGCCTCTTCAATTACCTTGCCGATTTCAGTAATTTCATTAAAGCCGTAGCCACCGCCAGAACCTTTCATGCTATGCCCGAGTCTTCTGATTTCATCAAACTCGCCATCATGCAATAGCTGTTCTATAACACCAACATCGTTACGGCGGTTTTCCATAAAATCCGGGATTAGGTCTTCAAGGTCCGGGTCAACATAAACGATCTTTTCTTCGGCCATAACAACACCCTCAAATACATATCAACTCGAGCAAAACACAACTCATTAAGCAGTGTTATCTTTATCGACGACCCTACAAAAACGTTTAATGCGGAAAACTCGAAGTTGTTTTGCTAAAACATCTTCTCACAATTTCGTATTATTGTGCAAGAATTGATCGGGATTGGGGATTTGCAACAGAGGATGGTAATATGACTACTTCAAAGAGATACGTTTCGAAACGGGGCTTCAAGAAAATTTGCGATCTTGCTATGAATACGAGAATTTGAGGCTAAAATGTGGCCAGATAGTAAATGGCGATCTTGCTCATAAATGTCGGTCACAGTGCCACCGGCTTCCTCAATGAGTAAAACACCGGCGGCAATATCCCATAAATTCAACCCTATTTCCCAAAATGCATCAATTCGTCCGCAAGCGACATAGGCAAGATCCAAGGCGGCGGATCCGGCCCGACGCAGATCACTGACCTGATGGAACATTGCCGAGAAAGCACGAAAATACGACGCCGCAAGATGCTTGGCCCGGAATGGAAAACCAGTGGCGATGAGACATTCGCTCAAATTATTCGAGGTAGAAACCTGCAATGGTTGCCCATTGAGAAAAGCGCCTTTGCCTTTTTCAGCATAAAAAAGCTCATCCCTGACAGGATCGAGCACAGCCCCCACGAGCAATTGATTTTTCTGCCTCAGCGCAACAGACACCGAAAAAAACGGAAAGCCGTGAATGTAATTTTTTGTGCCATCAAGCGGATCGATTATCCACTGAAAATCGCTGCCCGATTGCAGTGCACCGCTTTCCTCCGCGAGAATATCATGCTCAGGGTGTCGCTCGCGGATATAGTTAATAATGGCTTTCTCTGACAACAAGTCCACTTTTGTGACAAAATCAAACTGCTGTTTCTTGCTAACCTGCCGCCGCATTTCGCTTTGCAGATTGTCAGTTAGAATTGCGCCACCCAGCTTCGCTGCTTCCACAGCAGTTTCGAGATACATAAAATGCTCCAATCTATTGCAGTTCCACAACAGTCACGCCATAGTCACCCTCATTCCATGCAGCCA
>JAJDAG010000009.1 GCA_029262005.1 Candidatus Zhuqueibacterota bacterium
TCCAAATGCTCACGCAGTATCTTCACTTTCTGTGTCGCGCTGTAGCGTTTTCTGCTGGACATACGGTGGCTCCTTTTTAGGTTTTTTGCCACCTTAAATATAAACCCTTGTTTGTCCAATTCCAACTGAGGCGTTACAAAAGTCTTTGCTTAATGAGATTTTTTTCTTTCTCTCTTTGCTCCAAAATGTCCATTCAGTAGATTTTTCAGTACCTTTATTGACCGCTCCTTTATCTGTAATTTCGACAACATTATTGGTAATCGCCTTCGATTCAGCAATTGGAAAAAACTCTTTAATTGCGTCACTAAATCCTTTTGGCAAAGAATTATTTAGTTCTTTTATAGGATTCAAGAATTCCACTTTACTAATCGCTTCCGTAACAAAATTTCTTTTATAGCATATTTCTTTCATAATCAATTTCCTTTACTGTTTTCTCTTTCTTTGCATGAAGCACAACGGTGGTGTATATTCATTGTTGTTATACCGCCAAATTGGAGGGATAACAACAATGGTTGATATATTTCATTTGTCATTTTCAAAAAAATCTTCACTCGGCCTGCGTTTATACCCGGGCCGCCTAATAAAACAGGGCCTCTGCCTCACCCAATCAGTCCTGAAAAGTTTATTCTTGAATATTTTTACATCCTTTTCTTCATCGTTTAGGGGGTGGGATAATACGAGCTTTATATACAGTGCAATACCTTTTCTATAAATGATAAAACTAAGCAAAATCAACGGGCTTCACGTATCCAACCCCCTTAATCATGTCAGAGCGCTGCTTGCTACGTACACTGAAAAGATGTCGATGGAAAAGACTGCTATGCTGTCTTTTATAATCCATCATCAGTAACTGGTAATGACAATGGTTGAATTTCGTCTAATTGAGGTATTGAGTGTTGCGATATTCCTTGTAGTTCACCTATCATGCTACTCATATTATTTGCCACTCTATCAATTTGACTTTCTCTTTTTTTCCATATACGTTGAAAAGCGTTTTTCTCTTGATATAATTCAGCCTTCATATTTACAAACGTTTCAACAACACCCTTTACTTTTTGAGTAAATTGTGAACTACATAAATAGTCATACAGCAATTCCATTTTTTCGTTTTTACCAACATTAATCATTTTCATTTTATTCATTTCAACTAACATCAGTCGTAGGGAATGAGCCACTGGTTTTACTACTTCATCGCTTAAAATCCAAATATCGTCTCGATGCTCAAATAAATCTTGCATCTCCTTCGGCAACGAAGAACTTACAATTACAGCAATTTCGGCTTTTGCCTCAATTTGATCATCTTTTAATTTTTGAATCCATTTATCAGACCAGTTTTTATTATTTTTGGCTTCCCATATTATCATACCGCAGATTTGACCAGTTGGGGTGCATACTTCTTGTAAAATATCAGCACCTCTTTCCCCTTTTCTAACAGGACTTATCTTGTCATGAGGAAATTCTTTTATTAATAAATTTTCAAGCCGGAGCTCTAATACTTCCCCTTGAAGTTGTTGAGACCCTTGTTTTAATTTTCTTTCGAGTTCCCCATTAACCTTTTGGGCATCGCTTAACTTCTTCTGATATTCGGATTCCTTTTGTCTGAATTTGTCTGACATATCTTTTGATATTTGTTCATACAATTTATCTTTTTCTGTATCAATTTTTCTTTGAATTTCTATCTCCATGTTCTTCTTTTCATCTTCGAGCTTCCGTTTTTCATTTCTCAATTCAAGTTCCTTCTCTCTGAATTTTTTCAATTCAATATCTTTTCTTGATATTTCTTCAGAGTAACTTTTTTTCTCTAATTCAAACTCTTCTTCAAGTTTCTTTCGTTCTTCCGCCTGCAAATTTTTAAATTTGATTCTTGCTTTGCTCAAGATTGCTTCTTTTTCTGATAATTTATCTTTGAGCTCTTGAACTTCAACGGAATAGACAGATTTCAATTGTTTTTCTAATTCTGCACGAATTCTTTCTTCAGACTCTTTACTTTGTCTCTTAATTTCATTATTGAATTCTTCTTCATATTTATCAAGCGTCTGCCTTGTAATACCATGATGAAGTGGGAATTTGTTAGAACATTTAGGGCATGTTACCAGTTCGTCGTCGGTTAGAATAATTTTAGACGCCATGATTAACCTCTATTTCTTTTTACGCGCATAACATATATTTTAGTCACCACTTGGTGTCTTCAAATGTTTCTACTATCAGGAACATCCAGTACATCACTGCGCTTTCTTTAATATTCTAAGAAAACCTGCTCAAACAGCCTGAACCTAGCCAACAGAAACATCATTCATCCCTGTTTTATTTATTCAAAATTTGATTATCCCACCATCATAGTAGTTTCGCGAACACCCGGAGTCGGAAGTGTGTGGGATTTAGAAGTGCATAACTAAATATAAGACAGCATATTAACAATGTCAAAAGAAAAAACGGCCTGGGCAAAAGCAGGTTGGTTGTCTGGCAAACAAAGGCAATTTGGCTGGGAGCCGCTTTTTGTCTTTTGCAGCAGCCAATAATCGGTGGTGTCGGGATCGTGCTAATGCGGCTGTTTCTGTTTGTAAGTCCGGCATTGCACCCTGTCAAATGCGCGCAGCAAAGCCAAAAACAGCGAATGCAAATTGAAAAAAGATAAATGCGAACCGTAAACAGCAAAGTGCAAATTGAAAAATGGTAAATGCAAACCGTATACAGCAAAGTGCAAAGCGAAAAAAGGTAAATGCAGACCGTAAACGGCAAAGTGAAAAGCGAAAAAGAGTGAGTGAAAAGTCAAAAAAGGCAAATGCAAAGCTTGTTGTGGCTGCTGCAAACCTAATGCGCATTGCTTTCAATCCTGCTCTCAGGCAGGAAAAGGCATTTTTGCCATTTTTCGATTCAAGTATGGCCGGGAATTGCGCAGGCTCGAGTCCCACTCCCGCATTTTTTCTGTGGCTATACCATGTTATATATTTTCGTGGAGTTCGACTCCCCCCTGCCAGGCTAAAATCAAAAAAGACAACGCCTGGAGAATTCAGATGATTTGTTGATTAAACCATTTTATTAAATGCATTCTCAATTCGTGGAGAACTGATTCAGTAGCATATCAACCGCCTTATCCAACATTACGCTCGCAAGGGATTTAAACCCCCTTGCCATTTTACCAGGAAATCCCCTGCGGAACCAATGAACAAGGAATTTCATTCCGTTCAACAATTGGTTGTGTGATGAAATAAATACCGCTTTCATCAACGACTTGCCTGACCTGCTCAAACAGCTAAAATTTCGTCAGGTCATGCATTGCCAATTCCGGTTTGCTGCATCGACAATTTGATTCTCCCACCATCATGGTCGTTTCGCGAACACTCGGAGTCAGAAGCGTGTGGGAGCGGGATGTGTATAGAGTCAATATAAAACAGCATATTAACAATGTCAAAAGAAAAAAATGACTAGGCAAAAAAGCGAGCATGCCGCACAGCAAATTAATGTCAATTCGGCTGCAAGGTGCGGCATGATAGTGCGGCATTTAAATAAAGTGACAAAGTTGCACCAAAACCGGCTTGTGCAAAAGCATGTGTGGGTTTGTCCAAGCCAAATGTGTTTTTGTCAAAGCCAAATTCGTCTGCGTCCAGGCCAAATGTGTTTTTGTCAAAGCCAAATGCGTCTGCGTCCAGGCCAAATGTGTTTTTGTCGAAGCCAGGTTCGGATTCGTCAAAAGCAAGATCGGCTTGTGCGAAGCTTGTTTTTGCTTGTGTGAATCCATAAATCGTTGCTGTCAGGTGCGGCCTCAGGCAGGGGACCGTGTTTACGGCAATCACTGCATGCATCTTTTCTTCGGCGTACAACCAATTTATGCACACCGGCCAACAGCCGAGCAGTTACCATTCAACACAACCTGAAACTAATCTAAAAGAAAAAGATGTAAATGCCGCAACAGTTAAAAAAACAAAAGCGCTGCCAACGGTTAAAAAGTCCATTCTTACATCTCTTTAACTTTTTCTCTTGACATTGTCCTTCGTCTTGACTATTTTTCTCGCCACTTATTCTTGAATAGCAAAATGCAAAACAACATATCCACAATTTCTCTTGAACTTTCCCGCGGCGGTGTATTAAACATTGTCGATGGCAAGTTATTGCTTTTGATTATTCTACCCCTCCTTCTTATTGTAGGGTTGCTCTTAGGCTAACAATCAGCCAGAAGTCAATCCTGCAAACAAAATTCCTAATCATACTCATCTGAGTAAAATACCCGATTAACGAAAGTAGGCTTGACTTCTGCAAGAAGTGCATGCATTTGGCATGGTTTCAAACAGAGATTAAACATGCGAAGCGATACAATCAAGGCTGGATTCGCAAGAACGCCACACCCTGGCCTGCTCAAAGCCTGTGGTGTAAATGATGAAGATTGCAGCAAGCCGTTTATCGGTATTCACAATTTTTCCATTGAAAACATACCCGGGCGCATGCACAGCTTCTCCTTTTCTTTTGCAGAAACATAAATTGAACAGTAAGGCCAACGCGCAGAATCGCCGCAAAAAGCAGAAACTGTAGTTTAATAATCCAAAGGAGAAATTAGAATGGACGACCATGTGATTGTTTTCGACACGACTTTGAGAGATGGTGAACAAGCCCCGGGGTTCAACATGAACCTGGAAGAAAAAGTCAGAATGGCCGCCCAACTTGAACGATTACAGGTTGATGTTATCGAAGCCGGCTTTCCAATTGCTTCAGAAGGTGATTTTATGGCTGTCCGCGAAGTCGCCAGACAAACAAGAACCAGCATTGTGGCCGGACTGTGCCGCACAAGACGAAATGACATTGATCGCGCCTGGGAAGCGTTACAGCACGCACAAAAACCGCGTATTCACACATTCATCGCAACCTCTGATATTCACCTGAAATACAAACTCAGGAAGAGCAAAGCCGAGGCATTAAAAGAAGCTGTCCGGGCCGTTAAATATGCAAAATCGTTATGTGACGATGTTGAGTTTTCCGCCGAAGACGCCACCCGTTCAGATCTGGAATTTCTCTATGAGATTCTTGCCGCCGTCATCGATGCCGGCGCCAATGTCCTGAATATTCCGGATACAGTGGGTTACGCGCTGCCCTGGGAATTTGGCGAGCTCATCGAAAAGCTGCACGAGAATGTGCCGGGCATTGAAAATGCAATTCTAAGCGTGCATTGTCACGATGATTTGGGGCACAGTGTTTCGAATTCAATTTCTGCAATTGCTAAAGGTGCAAGACAAGTTGAATGTACCATCAACGGCATAGGTGAACGCGCCGGCAACGCCGCATTGGAAGAAATCGTCATGACCATGCGAACCCGACCCAATGCCTTCAATTGCGACACAAAGATCAAAGCCGAAGAGCTCTTTCCCACAAGTCAGTTGCTCAGTAAAATTACCGGTGTTGCTGTGCAGCCGAACAAATCCATTGTCGGCGACAACGCCTTTGCTCATGAGGCAGGTATCCATCAGGATGGTGTGTTGAAAAACGCCCTGACTTACGAAATTATGACGCCTGAGTCCGTGGGCGTACATGGAAACAAAATGGTTCTGGGCAAACATTCCGGTAGAAACGCCTTGAATGACCGACTGAATCAATTGGGCCTTCATGTAGGAAAAAATGACTTGCAAAAAATCTATGAAGAATTTACAAAGTTAGCCGACGCCCAAAAAAATGTGACCAATGCTGAAATCGTTTCAATTGCAAAAAATAACATGACATGTCAGCGGGCAAATGGTGCCGCAAAAGCGACTGAACCTGAATTAAGCGAGGCAGGAATTTCATGACCATAACAGAAAGAATATTGGCCCGGCATGCGGGGAAAGTAAAAGTAGAGCCCGGGGAGAATGTTTGGGTCGATGTGGATACGCTCATGACCCATGATGTTTGTGGTCCGCCGACCATCGGCATTTTCAAAAGAGAATTTGGTGAAACCGCCCGCGTTTGGGACCCCGACAAAGTTGTGATTATTCCTGATCACTATATTTTCACAAACGACAAATTTGCCAATCGTAATATTGACATCCTGCGGGATTTTGCCAAAGAACAATCGCTGGCAAATTTCTATGATGTTGGCGGCAAAAACTACAAAGGCGTCTGCCACGTTGCCCTGGCAGAAGAAGGTTTTACACGCCCCGGCGAAGTGCTTTTCGGTACCGATTCGCACACCTGCACCGCGGGCGCATTTGGTCAGTTTGCCACGGGAATCGGCAACACGGATGCCGCGTTCATCCTTGGCAGCGGCAAACTTTGGGTAAAAGTGCCGGAAACAATGCGGTTCACTTTTGAAGGAGAATTTCCGCCATACGTCATGGCTAAAGATATTATTCTCAAAATTATCGGAGATATTGGTGTTGATGGCGCCAGCTATCGTGCCATGAACTTTGATGGCGACGGCATTCAAACACTGGACATGGAAGCAAGAATGACACTGACCAACATGGTTATCGAAGCAGGCGGCAAGAACGGCGTGATTGAGCCTGATGAAGTCACTTTCGAATATCTGGATACGCGCACCAACCACCCATATCAACCCGTATTTAACGATGATTATGCTGCATACCACAGCGTCCACGTCTACAAATCTCAAGACCTGGTGCCGATGCTTGCCAAACCGCACTCGCCGGACAATAAAGCGACTGTCTGGGAAGAGCGCAACACACCGCTAAACCGGGCCTACATCGGCTCCTGCACCGGCGGCAAAATATCCGACTTTATTGCCGCCGCACAAATCATCGCCGGCAACACAGTGAAAAGCGAGACTTTTGTCGTACCGGCCACACGCGAGGTAGAAGAAGGATTAAACACATTGCAGATCAATGGCCAAAATCTGAAACAAATTTTTCAGGATGCCGGTGCGCAGATCGGCGAACCTTCTTGCGCGGCATGCCTCGGTGGACCTGCTGATACCTTTGGCCGTCTCGTCAGCGATGAAGTGTGTATTTCAACCACAAACCGGAATTTCCCGGGAAGAATGGGTTCAAAGCAATCTCAGGTTTACCTGGCTTCGCCGCTTACTGTTGCAGCCTCAGCAATTAATGGTAAAATCACAGACCCAAGGGATTTTTTATAACCATAATTGTACATTTTAAAATTTAACGCTGAGTTTGCCGAGAACGCTGAGTTTGCTGGAGAAAAAACGAAACAACTCATATTTGAATGTTGAGGATTCATGTGAAAGTCTAACAACAGACAACTCATCTTTCTCTGCGTCCTTTGCGTTAAAAATTTATTTATCAAGTCAACAATTGGTGAACGTACAATATATTATCAGGTTAACTTTTGTTTTGCACAATTAAACAAATAATTCAGGATAGAAAGGAATATTAAAATAATGGCGCATAAAATCAAAGGCAAAGCCTTCGTCCTGGGGGAAAACATCGATACCGACCAAATCATTCCGGCCGAACATTTGGTTTACAGTCTGGATGATCCGGAGGAGAAAAAATACTACGGTCAATACGCGCTTTCAGGTGTACCGCGGTCACAATCCGGCTTGCCGCAAGGCGAAATCGCTTTTGTGCAGGAAGGCACATTTGAATCTGAATATGCAGTCGTTATTTCCGCAAACAATTTTGGTTGCGGCTCATCCAGAGAACACGCACCGGCAGCGCTGCAAATTGTCGGCGTCAAAGCCGTGATTGCCCCCACTTATGCCCGTATATTTTATCGCAATGCGGTAGATGGCGGCTTTGTCGTGCCTTTTGAAAGTGAAATAGATTTGTCCAAAGAGATCAGCACAAATGATGCAATAGAAATTGATGCTGACAATAACGAATTAATAAATATAACCAACGGCAAAAACTATGCTTTAAAATCTCTGGGCAGTGTTGCAGAGATAATCAAAGCAGGTGGTATTTTTGCTTACGCACGAAAAAATGGGATGGTTTAATGACAAAACAAGTTGTGGTTTTACACGGTGACGGGATTGGTGTTGAAGTCACAGAAGCGGCGTTGGCAGTTTCCCGGGCCGTAGCACGGGAAGCCGGATTTACCATAAAGACTGAGACATTTAAAGTTGGTGGCGCGAGCCTCGATGCGCATAATGTGCCGATCAAAGATGCCGTTATCCATGCATGCAAAAACGCCGACGCCGTGTTTTTAGGTGCCGTTGGCGGCCCCAGGTGGGACAACAATGAAAACGATAAACGCCCGGAGATTGCACTTCTGAGACTGCGTGAAGAGCTGGGTCTTTTTACCAATCTCCGCCCCGTGCAGGTCTTTGAGCCACTGCTTGGTGCATCAACCTTAAGGCCTGAAATCATCAACGGTTGCAATATTCTGATTGTCAGGGAATTGACAGGCGGCATCTACTTTGGCAAACCTAAATTCACCGAGACCACGGGTTCTGAAGAAAGAGCCGTGGACACCATGGAATACCGCACATCCGAAATAGAGCGCATCGCAAAAGCAGCTTTTGAGGCTGCGTCTGCACGCAGCAACAAAGTCACTTCCGTGGACAAAGCCAACATTCTCGCAACGTCGCAGCTCTGGCGCAAAACCGTCAGCCGCATGGCTGAGGAATATCCTGACATTGAACTGACGCACATGCTGGTGGATAACTGCGCCATGCAATTGCTCCGCAATCCAAAACAGTTTGACGTAATTTTGACGGAAAACATGTTCGGCGATATTTTGAGCGATGAAGCTTCCATGCTGACCGGCTCGCTGGGTATGTTACCTTCCGCAAGTCTTGGCAATGGCATCGGACTCTACGAACCGGTTCACGGCACAGCGCCGGAAATAGCCGGGCAGAACCTGGCCAATCCGCTGGCCGCAATCGCTTCGGCAGCATTAATGTTTCGTTTCTCCTTTAAGATGGAAGCGGCAGCACAGTCCATTGAAAATGCAATCCAGAAAGTGCTGGCCAACGGCCTTCGCTGCGCCGATATTGCCGAAGATGGCAGAAAAACTATCGGTACCAAAGAGATGACTCAAGCCATTATTGACGCGCTCGAATCTGCTAAATGACTTGCCGCGGAAAAGCAATTCCACACTTGCATAAAGCGTGAAATTGCTTTAATTTAAGGCACTTCTCAATGATTGTGATTTCATTGCCCGGAAACACGCATTCACCCTCAATAATTATCCTGTCTTGACTTTTTAAATTTAGATTTGCATCTTCTCCTGTTTGTACCGGGTCCTGCCGTACAGACAGTCGTTTGCAAAACCATTCAATCCCGTATTTTCAGAAAGGAAGCGCCTATGAGAAAAAGGATCATTTCAACTGGACTCCATTGTGTTTTTATATTGCTCATCTTGTTTGGATGTGCTAAAAAAGCCACCGAACCCAAGAAAGCAACACCAACACAACCGGCAAATATCGCCCAGCCATTGATGCAGAAAACGCAGCAGCAGGCATTTACCATTACAGTGTCTCAGGGCGGTGGTTTTACCGGCAGATATAGCGGATACACAATTTCTTCCGACGGCACGGCCAGCCACTGGCAAAAGGTGAGCGCGGTCAAGAAATCCACACTCTGGAAAATATCAACAGACAGTGTTGAAGTGAAAAAATTAGCAGCTTCGCTTCACAATCTTGGCATTTTTGATATAGAATATCAAGAAACCGGGAACCTGACCAAATCAATTTTCTATCAGACCAACGCTAAGCAGTACAAATGGACCTGGGCTGCCGGCAAAACCATTCCCGCGGCTTTGCAAGAAAGTTATACCATATTAATCACATTTTGTAAGCAGTTGGACAGACAAAAGAAGTAATTTCCAAATGAAGCCGGTCACCCGAAACGACCGCTTCACTTCAATACAAGAGAAGAAAATCATCCATAAAATAAAGAGGGTAGCCACATGCAGTTTGTCACATTCCTGTTATTGCTCCTGTGGAGCACGTCTGTTTTCTCATCAGAAAATTCAGAAAAAGTAATTGGCGGTAAAGGTTGGAAAAACAAAAACAATCATGCATTTGCTGCAACCAAAGAAAAAGTGCCTGTCGCTGAACTGCAGCGCATCAGCGAACGTATCCGCAACTATTTTCCTCAGATTCAATCTGGCACGTGTCAGGCAGGCAAACAGTCAGCCATCGCACAGAATTGGTCTGTTCTTGCCGGTAAACAGACATCCATGCTTGGCAATTTTCAGCAAAAGTCCGAACGCCGTAGCTGGAAAATTCTCTTTGACAAAAAACATGGCACTGCCAGGCACATTTCAATTGGCGCAGGGCAACCCGGCGGTTTAACCAGCTCAGCAGTACGAACCGCTGCGGAAACGGCCATTCGCTTCATCGAATCAAACCGTGACCTGTTTAAACTTACGGCCCCGCGTTCGGAGTTGCAGCAAATTGAAGAAGCAACCGATCGTCTCGGAAAAAAACACATCAAATTCCGACAAACATTTGCCGGCATTCCAGTTTGGGGCAAAGATATGGTCGCTCATTTTGATGCTGACAATTCACTCTACCTGCTGAATGCCCACTCTGTGCCAACACCCGCGGATGTAAATGTCAACCAATTCGCCGTTTCAAAAAAAGAAGCCCTTTCCATTGCGCACTCCGCGCTTGAAAACAGTTCGAGCAAGATTGCATTGGGTAACTTCACTGCAAAGGCACTGGATTTTGAAAAAGCAACCGCAACAAAGATGATTTGGCAGGATGAAGCCGGCCGGCCGCGATTGATTTGGCATGTGCAAATGCGCCCGAACTTGCGTGACAACTGGTACTTTTTCATCGATGCCAACTCGATGACGATTCTCGAAAAATATAATGCCACCATGTTTGACGGCCCAACCACAGCCAGTGCAACCGATGCGAACGGCTCGCAGCGCACAATAAATGTTTACGAATCCGGCAGCAATTTTTTCATGATCGATGCCTCACGCCCAATTTTCCAGGCAGCACAACCGGACATTCTAAATGACCCCAAAGGCGCCTTGTGGACCATTTCAGCGCAAAACACCGACCTGAATGAAAATGTTCAACTGGCGCATGTTGCCTCAAATGACAACACCTGGAACGATACTGTGGCTGTTTCCGGACATGACAATGTTGCGAAGGTTTTCGAGTATTATTTCAATGTGCACGGCCGTAAAGCCATTGACGACTCTGGCAGCACGATCATTTCGATTATGCATGTCACTGATGAAGGCAACGGTATGGACAATGCTTTTTGGAACGGCATTGCCATGGCTTATGGCGATGGTAATCAGGCCTTCAAACCACTTGCCGGCGCCCTGGATGTGGCGGCACACGAAATGACGCACGGCGTTATCCAACATACCGTAAACCTTGAATATAAATTCCAGTCCGGCGCCCTCAACGAGTCACTGGCTGATGTTTTCGGCGCGATGGTTGACCGCGATGATTGGAAAATGGGTGAAGATGTGGTGCTCACTTCTGCCTTCCCGTCCGGCGCATTGCGCGACATGGAAGATCCGCATAACGGCGCGAACAGCATTAACGAACCGGGCTGGCAACCGGCGCACATGAACGAATTTCTTAACCTCACCATTGAGCAGGACAATGGCGGCGTGCACATTAACAGCGGCATTCCCAACAAGGCATGCCAGCTTATCGGTGCGGCAATCGGCAAAGACAAAACCGAAGATATCTACTACAGAGTCATGGATGCGCGTTACCTCAACAGTCAATCCAATTTTGTCGATATGCGACTCGGAGCCATCCAGGCTGCAACCGATCTGTATGGCGCCCAATCCACCGAAACCAACGCAGTTAAATCTGCATTTGATGCTGTTGGCATTACCGGAACTGAAGGCACCAAGCCACCGGATGACACACCGGCAGTCGCGGGTGAAGAATGGATCGCCATAGTCAATGCAGAATCAGAGGATACCAGTATTTTCCTGGTAAAACCGGTTATCCAAAATCCAGGCACGGATATTGTTCAACTCACAACCACGCAGGTTTACACCGGCACCGGCAACCCAATTTCAGTAACGGATGATGGTTCGGTTATTCTGTTTGTGGACAGTGACAATTTCATTCGTGCAATCAACTCCAACGGCAGTGCTGAAACCGTAATCAGTACGGATGGCGTCTGGAACTCTATCGCATTATCGCCCGATGGCACTTTGCTGGCCGCAACATCGAATCCAAATATTGTTGCTGCCGATACCACCATTTACATTTTCGATTTGGTCAACTCAGCCAACAGCAAGGCTGTGAAGTTGTACACGCCGACAACCGGACAAGGCGCCACCACCAATATCACCCAATTTGCCGATGCTCTGGACTGGGATTTAAGCGGTCAATTCGTCCTTTACGACGCTTTTAACAGCATTCCAAAACAGGGCGGCGGCTCAATCGATTATTGGGATGTAAATCTTCTGGATGTTGCCAGCGGTGTCATCGTACCGGTTTTCCCGCCGCAGCAAGAAGGTATTAGCATCGGCAATCCCTCGTTTGCCCAAACCAACGATGCATTTGTCGTCTTTGATTACATCGACTTCAACCAGAGCCTTGATGTCATCATGGCGGCCAATTTGTTTAGCGGCGTTGTGGAAACAATCGAAGCAAACGGTTCCTCCATTGGTTTTCCGCGCTATGCGGCAGATGACAGCCATATCGTATTTGAGCGTGGAGATGCCGGCCAAAACGCAATCAATGTGCGCCAAATTGCTATTACCGAGCGTCAGAAACCATCCGGAAGTTCTTTTGACTATGTCAGCGACGGGCAACGCCCAACCTGGTTTGCCATTGGCCAGCGCCCCACCAGTGTGGATGAGCCTGACCAGACAGTGCCGCAAGCATATTCTCTTGAGCAAAATTATCCGAATCCGTTTAATCCAACAACCACCATTCAATTTAGCACGGCCAAAGCGGAGAACGTAACAATCAAATTGTTCGATGTTCTCGGACGCGAGATCGCCACACTGGTGGATGGCTATTATGAACCCGGGCAACACAAGACAATTTTCGCAGCAGGCAAACTGACCAGCGGTTTGTATGTTTACCGGATTCAGGCCGGTAATTTCACCCAATCGCGCAAGTTGCTTTTGTTGAAATAATAGAGTTATTAAGTATGGCGTGTCGTATGGAAAAGAAAAATTAAGCCACGGATTTTCACGGATGGAACACGGATAAATAAAAAAAGACAAAAGCCCGGGTCTTTTTCACACATGTGGCGGGAAGAAAAAAACTGGAAAACCAGTTATTGTATTGACCTAGTACAGTCGTTGTAATGGTTCGAAACGTTAATGCGGAGATTTGCGCACAATGCGGGGAAGAATGGATCGATAATCAGACCGCGAAAAAACTTGAACATATTGTTAAAGAAGCTCAGCAAAAACGTCGGCAAGTCGAGGTTGTGGCCTTTTAAAAAAAATGAATATCGAACAAGAATTAACGATTTTTAAGTTTCAATGTCAGAGCCTGGAACAAGCCATCAACAATCGTTAATCAGTCTCCCTTGTTCCTAACCTGCAAAGCCAGAACCAAAAAAATCAGACAGGATAAACAGGATTTACAGGATTAGTTCTTTTGGACAGACACTTCATAAAATCCTGTCTATCCTGTAAATCCTGTCCGAGAATATTCTGCCAAAAAGTGGCAGAAAAATATTCGTCAGTCACTAAATCAAAAAAACGGGATAACTCTGCCGGGGAGTGAATCCCTGGCAGAGTCAATTTGCAGCAAAGCCCGCAAGTCTCTCAAAAGTAAAAATGTACTCGAAGCACTCAAACAGGCGAGCCAACGCATATTTTTTTTGATTAAAGTCTCGGCTGCCGGTTTACCTTGTTCAAAAAAATGTTGCAATAATCCCACATTCTCCTAAATTGGGGCTAAGTCTCCCAATGCTCCCTGGAGATTCCTTCTTAAATTTTACAATTTAATTGTTGAGGATACCATGAATCCTGAAGCCTGGAAAAAAGTAAAAGTCTCGATTTTACTCTTTGTGATGCTGTTTGCAATTGGCACAAATAGTTCCTCAGCTCAGGAGGCCTATTTAGTCAAAGATATGAATGCGATTGGGCAAGGGTCCGACTCAAGAGCTTTGGCCAGCCATAATGGTATATTCTATTTCAGAGCGATTTCAATTGACGGCTATGGTTTGTGGAAAAGCGATGGAACGGAAGGTGGTACGACTTTGGTCAAAGACATTGTGGCGACAGGAACGGCCGCCTTTATAAATGATGACTTTTTCTTTTATGCTGGTTATCGCGATGGTGGAGGCGGTGGGCTTTGGAAAAGTGACGGGTCAGAGGCCGGAACCGTATTGGTCAAACCCGTAAATGGAGTTCAAGTTTTTGCGGCAATTGGCGGGGATTTTATTTTCATCGCAAATCCTCAATTATGGAAAAGTGATGGCACCGAAGCAGGCACCGTGCTTATTCTGGACGCAGAGCCTCGCTCGCCGGTTGTTGTCAAGAATACGCTCTTTTTCTTTATGGCAAACAACAATTATGAAAAGGGGTTATGGAAAAGTGACGGCACTGTGGCAGGAACAGTTCTTGTCAAACAGCTGGATGATGGTTTCTATTTCAATGCGAGTCAAGCGGTCCATGTTGATAGTATTTTATTCTTTACTACCGCCCCTTATGATGATGGAATGGAATTGTGGAAAAGTGATGGCACGGAAGCAGGCACTGTGCTCGTAAAAGACATCTTTCCAGGAAGGGATAGTTCATTCCCAAAAGGCCTGACCAACCTGAATGGAACGCTCATCTTTTCCGCATACAATGACAGCACAGGACTTGAGTTATGGAAGAGCGATGGAACTGAAGCGGGCACAGAGTTGGTTAAAGACATTTCTCCAGGGTCGGGTTCCTCGGGCCCGGAAATCTTGACCAGCATTGGCGGAACTGTTTTTTTTAGCGCAAGTGACTCAACACACGGTCGCGAGCTATGGAAGAGTGATGGGACTGAAGAAGGAACTGTGTTCGTTAAAGATGTGAATGCCGGCTCGGAGTCATCTATACGGTATTTCTACCCATCCAACCCTAACAATTGGGCCAGAAATGTCGAAAGCAATTTGTTTTTCTTAGCCGATGATGGTAAGACTGGTAATGGATTATGGAAAAGTGACGGCACAGAAGCTGGTACTGTCCTTGTAAAAGAAATCAATTCTGGAGAAGGCCCCACATTCATTTACCACTTGCTGGCAAGTGTTGGTGGTGAACTCTTCTTTAGCGCTGATGACGGCCTGCACGGCCTTGAACTATGGAAAAGCGATGGCACCAGTGAAGGCACTGCAATAGTAAAAGATATCAATTTACAAACTTTGAACTCGCGGTTCAGGTCGCTAACCAATGTTGATGGAACACTTTATTATGCCGCTGATGATGGCGTTCATGGTCCGGAATTATGGAAAAGTAATGGTACGGAAGCAGGTACAATGTTGGTTAAAGACATTTTTCAAGTAGGTCCCTACTGGGAGCATGCACCGACATCATTAACCAATGTAAGTGGAACAGTCTTCTTTGCAGCCACCTCCGAGGCATCCGGAGATGAATTGTGGAAAAGCGACGGAACCGAAGCCGGCACGCAAATAGTGAAAGACATCAACCCTGCAAGTTATCATGTTTGGCTACCTCGTATATTTCCAAGAGAGTTGACCAATGTTGATGGCACCCTCTTTTTTGTAGCCACTGATAGTGTACATGGCCCACAAGTGTGGAAATCGGATGGCACTGAGAGCGGAACGGAAATGTTTGTGGAAGTGGATAATACAGACTCGATTTATCCAATCCTGATCGATGTAAATGGTACACTTTTTTTCTCAGTTGAAAACTATGTGACAAATGTAAGCAGTCTGTGGAAAAGCAATGCCGATAAAACCGGAGCTGAACTGGTCAAGGAGATTACCATGGATGTCGCTTTGTCAGCGCCGAAGAATTTGACGAATGCTGGTGGAAAACTCTTTTTCTCATTGGAGGAAAGTTTCTATGGAGGCGAATTATGGGTGAGTGATGGAACCGCGGCCGGCACAAAACCGCTAAAGCGTTTTGTTGACTGGGCAAGCGAACCTCGCTACCTGACTGATGTTGCAGGAACTCTGTTCTTTAGCGCTGATACTGACTCTACTGGAAGAGAGTTATGGAAAAGTGACGGCACGGCTGAAGGAACGGTCATGATCAAAGACATTGCTCCGGGAGGGGCAGGTTCAGACCCTGCTCTGTTGACCAATGTTAATGGCGTTCTGTTTTTTCTGTCTGGGGGTGGTTATGAACTCTGGAAAAGCGATGGAACAGAGGCCGGTACTGTACCGATTATCACCAGCGCAAATAAAATGAGCAATATAGGTCTTTTGACCAACATGAATGGCACTCTCTTCTTCGCCGGCCAAGACTTGGCTCACGGAAGTGAATTATGGGCATTAAACACAGTAACCTCCGTCAAAACTGTAGATGCTTTGCCAACTGTCTATGAATTAAGCCAAAGCTATCCCAATCCGTTTAATCCTTCAACAACCATTAATTATGCTCTGCCGCAAAAAGGCCACGTCACCTTAAAAGTCTTTAACGTGCTTGGCCAGGAGGTGGCGCAATTGGTGGATGAAGTCAAAGAAGCCGGTAGATTTCAAGTTCAGTGGCAGCCCGAGGGTTTGTCCAGCGGTTTGTATGTTTATCGTTTGCAGGTTGGGACGTTTGTGGAAAGTAAAAAGCTTTTGTTTTTGAAGTAAGGACCATTTCATACCGTGAATGGCAAGCGAAAATAGAATTAACCAGTGGCTCACTCAAGCAGATTAAGCAGCCCCTCCTTTTAAATAGAAGTCATGGCCAAAGGGCGAGACTGTTCAATCACCCCTTGCCATGAATCAATAAAGCGGCTGGCTCGGATCCACGTACCGGCACCAATCGAGAATGCCGCCGGTCAAATTTTTCACTTTGTTAAAACCCGCTTGCCGCAAAAAATTCACTGCCTGAGCGCTGCGAATACCGGAACGACAGAGCACCACAATGTCCCCGGAGCGGTCAAGTTCGTGCATCCGTGTCGGCAGCTCACCCAGGGGAATCAACTTTGAGTCAGGAAGTCGGCTGATTTCGAGTTCAAACGCTTCACGCACATCTAAAATAAAAGGCGCTTTGCCTCCTTCCATCCTCTCTTTTAACTCCATGACAGAGATCTCAAACTCCGGCTCCAGAACGACTCGGGCGGCCTCAGTACTAACACCACAAAATTCATTGTAATCGATGAGCGCATGGATACTCGGATTCTCACCACAAAGCGGGCAATTAGGATCTTTTTTCAGCTTCAGCTCGCGATATTTCATGGCCAGAGCGTCAAACAAAAGCAGACGGCCAATCAGGGACTCCCCTTTTTCGAGAATCAACTTCACGGTTTCAGTGGCCTGAATAAGACCGACGTTGCCGGGCAGCACGCCGAGAACACCGCCTTCAGCACAACTTGGCACCAGCCCGGGAGGCGGTGGTTCCGGATACAGGCAACGATAACACGGGCCCTCTTTGGCATAAAAGACGGACGCCTGCCCCTCAAATCGAAAAATGCTGCCATACACATTGGGCTTACCCAGAAGCACGCAGGCGTCGTTCACCAGGTAACGAGTCGGAAAATTGTCGGTGCCATCGATAATAATGTCGTATTTTTCCAGAATGTCCAGTGCATTCTCCGAGGTCAATCGTGTTTCATAAGCGTCGATTTTTAAATACGGGTTGATGCCGTGCAGCCGCTCGGCGGCAGCCTGTAGTTTACTGCGGCCAACATCTTCTGTGCTGTAAATGATTTGCCGTTGCAAATTCGTGCAGTCAACCACATCAAAATCAACCATGCCCATGCAACCGACCCCGGCGGCAGCGAGATACATTGACGCCGGTGCCCCAAGTCCGCCCATGCCAACGAGCAGCACTTTCGCATCGCGCAATTTCTTTTGCCCCGCCATTGCCACTTCGGGCATAATCAGATGACGGCTGTAACGCTCGATTTCCGCATTGCTGAACTTACTAGCGCTCGAGCGACTCGTTGCTTCAGGGCGAAGAGGCCCTGTGCCGCCCTCAGCAGCAGAGAGCGCATCATCCTGACTTGCACCAACACTCATAACGTAACCTCCATAATTGCTTTCCCCCAAATGAAAAAAGCCCACATTGGCTTAAATGTGGACTTTAGAAAGTTCTATTTTTAAACTAAAAGAATCGATCTTACCGTGAAATATTCATAACCCACAGCCACACTTTAAGCAAACCATTCGCCTGTACCAAGCCGCAAAATCAGCCGCAGGAGACATTGGAGCAATGTGTTGAATATTTTTTATCATGTATTAATCCGATGTAATTGGACGGCTATATTACAACAAAGCACCACGATTGTCAAGCACTTTATCAAAGTAAACATCTTGAGATAGGCCTTCAAGCAAAGAAAATCTGCCTGATTCTGTCGGGTACTTCCGGAAGAGACTTTCGACTTTTCAGCAGAAAAATTGCCCCATTAAAGAATTCCCAACAGGTGTCGATATATCACAATCAAGCTCAATCTCCCAAATTTTGTGAGGCATTATGAAACACACAAGGACGGCCATTTTCGTTTTGTTGCTTACCACAGGCGCTTTTGCCCAGGGCGACAGCGAGTTGAGATTATTCAAGGGTGGCAGATATGCTGTAGACTTTTCTCTTTCCAATACCTTGTTTATGGGCGTAGGCTCCAGAGTTGGCGGCATGGGCGGCGATTATGGCGGCATGATTCGGAGTAGCGAAAGCCTGCTGTGGAATCCCGCCAATCTTGCGCTAATTGAAAGAACACAACTGAGTTTAGACTTTACTCCCCGGCTCATGCTCGATCCGGCATCATTCATTGATATTGATGCAGAGATTCGTTCAAATGTGGATAAAAACATCGAAGACATCAAGGGCCCTGATTTCACCATGACGGATGATGATTATCCGGATTTGGGCATAAAGGCTGGAGAAAAAGGCTCGCTCGGCAGCGGCACCTTTACCTTCCGTGGGCAGGGCTTTGTTGTGGCCGCCGCAATCTATCAACCCGTCGCTTTGTCTTTAGACGTTCTTGGAACCGGCTTCGAAACACAAATGACAACGCTGGACAAAGATGACCCGACCAAAGATGTGACAATTTATGCCAGTCTCGATTTGAATGCATTTGCGAAAATAAAAACACAAAGTACGGCCATGGGTATTGCCCGGCAGCTTTCTTCTCGCTGGAGCGCTGGTCTGGCCATAGAACGCCTTTCAGGTATGGCTGAAACGGGAGGACGAATTCAGATTGAAGGCATTATGCTGATTGCCGGCAATGAGCGCGCTTTTAACGACCCGAACGACCCCTGGCAAAACACATTGCATTCCACCATGCACGGGCGGTATGAAGGCGCAACCACCATCTTTCGAACGGGTGCCCGCTACAAACTCGGAAAAAACTGGGGCATAGGCCTGGCCTTTTCATCAGCCGGCACATTAAAAATGGCAGGCTCGATCACCACCGTGCAGCACACTTTGGAAGGACTCCATTTTGATGCCAAGGATGACGAAGATTTTCTTGACGCCACGGAAATTGACCTTGATGAGCCCACTAAGACCATCCTGAAAGAAAGCCCGACTGCAAATGTGTTTGAGATGAGTTTTCCCGGGTCCGTGGGCCTCGGCCTGAGCGGTAAGTTCTCCTTTTTAGGTATTTCGTTGAATTATGTCCGGCACTATGGTGAGTTGTCCTACCGCTACAACCTCATCAAAACAGAATCAGAGAGCAAGAATTATCAGGCCCTCAAAATGGACAACGCGCTACGGCTTGGCCTCGACTTGAAAGTTCTGCGCATCGGAGTGGGAATTGCCACTGCGACTCTGGTTGACGACGCTGAAGATGCTTCTGCCGGAGAAAGTACATTCGTGCCGACATTCTCCCTGGCTACCGGGTTTCGAATCAGCCGCAACCTGAGCACGGATTTGCTCATATTGGGGGTGCCGTCCGGAGTTGGCAAGATTACAATTAACTATGAATTATGAAATTAGTCTATTTCATCCCGACGCTTTTTGCCCGGAGAAGAAATCTGTGAAGATACACAGCTCAACAGAGAGACAGATTTCCCGCTTAAAAACAGGCTGTAAATAAAAATGCGGCTGGTGCCGCTCAAGAAACCGACCATTTGTGAATGATTCGGTTAGTGCTACACCCGTTTCAAGTTCTCGGCAATGTTCCCCTAAACAAGGATAGGTTTATTGTGGACACAAAGAAAGTATGGCTGCTCGTAACATGTTTTCAGTTTCTCATCACCCAACCAACAATTGCTCAAAAAGGACTGCCGAATTTCGGTCTTTTAAACAGCGCTGAAAACCTGGAATCCAACCTTGTTCTCAGCGAAGTGCCCCTGGGGCTCGTTGGTTTTCAGGACATGGTTGTGATCAAATGGACGCCGGCAACCGCAGGCGTGTTACATTATTCGGCGGTTCCAGGTGGCGGCAATCCGGCAAACTACCCATCAACGCTTTCGTCCGGAGACCTCCAAGTCAACGACAATGGCAACATACAATTTCTCGGTGAAAAAATAGCCGCAGGGGTTCACTATTGCATCATCACCAGTGGCGGCAGTTACTCCACGGAATTCATCATTATCCGGGAATCAGAAATATCCCCACGCATGATCAGCCCGAGAAGCGCCCGCGGGGCCCCGGGTATTGACACCAACAGTCCTGTTTTTGTCTGGGAAGAAGTAAATGGCGTGCCCTTTTACCACATTTTCCTTTCCGATCAGCCTTTCTCAGTCTCGGAAGATGAAGACGGTGGCACAAAAACCGAGGGCGCCAATGTCATCTGGCAGGCCATTCTCCAGGAAACTACCATAAACTACGGCACACCAGATCCGTCTGGTTTTTTCACAATCACGTCACCGCCGCCGCTGGTCAAGGGGGTTAGATACAATTGGATTGTGGTCAACAACTACGGCAACAATCCGGCCGTAAGTTCAAGTGTAACCAGCGGGCCAACTGGATTCAATGTCGATGTAACGCCACCTTTCGCTGCGCCAACGCCCATTTATCCAGAACCGGGCGATATCGTAACTTCAGATGTTATCACATTTCAATGGGGACAAATCGAAGGCGCGTCGCTTTACCATGTTTATGTTTCCAGATTGGAAGAACTCAGTGGCAGCGAAGCTCTTTTGCCGATTTGGGATGGCGTCACTTCTAACACGCTGCTTGATGTCTCTGCCGGCGTTCTGCAACAGGAAGGCACATATTATTGGAAAATCCTGGCTCAGAATGAAAGCGGCAATGGCGCCATGACCGACACCACTTCATTTTTCTATTCGGCCAGTTCTGCCACAGCAAATTTTTATACAATTGACCTGCAGGGGAAGACCATTCCCCGAAGCACGATGACACTGACCTCACAGACTCACGGCACCAGCCCTTTGGTATTGCCGGCGGACACGAAAGGATTCTTCGACCGCCTGCTGCCGTTAGGCGCTTATGAAGTCACCGCTGCAAAAGAGGGTTTTGAAGACACAACACTGGTATTCGAGCTTTTAATCGAAGATGAGGTAAAAACCGTAAATATTCCCATGCGCGCAAGTCCATCAAGTATTTACGGTAGCACAAAAGATAGCGGGCAGAATCCTTTAGGGTTTGCCCAGATTCAAGCGGTTTCACAAAGCACAGGTGAAAACAAAACAACCAGTTCCGATCTCAATGGTAACTTCTCCCTCTCCCTCGCAGGCGACAACTGGCTTGTTTCCGCCTCGAAAAGTGGCTACAGTTCCGCACTTTCCAGAACCATATTCCTGGGTGCAGGCATCAATCTCGATCTGGACGAATCTGCGAACGGTGGCCCTTTTGCACTAACCAGAAACACATACAGTCTAAGCGGCTTCGTTATTACTCCAGGCGGAGAATCTATCTGGGGAGGCAGTATCAACGCTGTTCAGACAGACGAACAGGAGCAGGCCACTTCTAATTCTCAAGGCCAATATTCGGTAACACTGGGTGCCGGCGACTGGACTATTACAGTCACCAAAGATGGTTATGTCAGCCCGCAGCCTGAAACTGTGAACATTCTGGACCACAATATTTCGCAGAATCTCACATTGACGCCAAAAGCAAATATCATATCCGGAACAATAACCAATGGAGCCGTTCCAACCGATGCTGCAACGGTTTTAGCCATTCCCAATTCAGGTCAAACCGTTTCCGCAGAGACCAATTCATTTGGGCAGTACACCCTGAATTTGGGCCAGGGCACGTATCAAATCATGCCAGAAAAAACAGGCTATATTTCACCGGCTCCCAGCCAGTTCGCGCTGACAGCAGGGCAAACACTTTCTGGCATCGATTTCAGTCTGGAACCGGAAAACAGTTTTATCACCGGGAAAGTCACCAGCGACGGCCAAACCCCGCTTCAGGGTGTGACGGTAACCAATGGCAGTGAGACCACACTCACCGGTTCGAATGGGCTCTATACCCTTGGCGTTGCCCACGGCACCACCACGATTTCAGCTAATAAAGAGGGCTACCTGTCAAGCGAAAGCAAAGAGGTCACCCTGACACCCGGTCAAACGCTCTCCGGTATTAATTTCCAGCTTAGCCCAAATGCCAGTGTGATTACGGGCAGCATTAAGAATGGAAGTCTGGCAGTCAGTGACGCTGAGGTCACAGCGCTTGCACACAGCTCCGGTAGTCGCCACACGGCGGAAACCGAACAAGACGGCAGTTTCTCGCTCAGTATCAGCGCCGGAACCTACACGCTTAAATCCGGAAAAACAGGCTTCGTATCTGAGCCTGATTCAATTATTGTCAGCATCAACCCCGGGCAAACAGTACCCAATAAGGACTTTAATTTTATCGAAAACCTGAGTTATATTTCCGGGTTGGTAAAAAGCGCCTCAACCGCCTTAAAAAATGCCGCCGTTGAAGTCATTGCTGTGGAAGATCCCGAACAGACTTTTTCAACCGTTGCCGGCGTGGATGGCAGTTTCAGCCTGTCAGTTTTACCAGGTTTTTCCTACACAGTTTCAGCCGTAAAAACAGGTTATTTTAAAAAGTCAGAAACAACAACTGTTCTTAGCTTAGGAGAAACCGCCAATCAGACGCTCATTCTCCAGCCGCATCAAAGCCTGATTCGTGGGGCGATCACGGCACAAAATGGTGAGGATATTTCATCCGCGACCATCCAGGCCACAAACGCATCTAGCACGTTTACCGCGCAGTCCGATGCCACCGGCAGTTACGCCCTCGGTGTGGACGCCGGCACTTACGAACTGTCAATACAAAAGTCCGGCTATACTCCTGCCTCAACAGAACTTACCATTGGGGTCGGCGACACGCTTTCGGGCTCAGACTTTACTTTGACGCCCAATTATGCTTCGCTGGATGGTGTGATAAGTTCAAGCACCGGCGAAACCATTGAAGGTTGTCTCGTGGTGGCAACAGAATCAGACGCCGGCAGTGGCGGCTCGACATATTCCAATGCGCAGGGTCACTATGTGATTCAAAATCTCGCGCTCGGCGTTTATGGCGTCAGTGTTACACATGATTCCTATGAGACAGCGAGCGCCGATAATCAGGTTTTTGCCGGCGGCTCGACGAACCGAATCAATTTCACACTCAGCCCGAAAAGCGGCAGCCTGGAAGGGCAGGTTACTTCCAGCAGTACAGGCGTAGAAAGTGTCACGGTCACGGCATCTAATTCCGCTGCCTCTACTTCCACAGTGACTGCTAACGATGGAACATACACCCTGGACAATATTGCTCCGGGCACCTACACTGTCCAGGTGAGTCTCACAGGATACACCAGCAGTGCCACATCAACCGTGGAAGTTCCAGCCAATGCTACTGCAACAGCCAACTTCACAGTTACAGCAAATGAAGGTACGATTTCCGGGACGCTCAAGGAGAATGGCGTCAGCATCAGCGATGCTCAGGTGATTGCAGTTGGTGCTGCCGGCAATTCCGGATTCACTTCGTCACTTGCAGACGGCAGCTACGCCATCGCAAACCTGGCCATCGACACATACAAAGTCTATGTGGTAGTGCAGCGATATATCAGCACACCGGATACGGCAACCGTTTCACTGGCTCCCGGCGAAATCGTCAACCTGGATTTTTCGCTTACGAAAAGTGAAATTCAAATATCAGGAATTGTGCGTAACCAGGCAGGCAGTCCGCTCACGGATATCCGTGTTGTGGCTGAGTCTGCCAAGGGAAGCGCTGAAAGCAGCACCGATGCAAACGGCAATTTTAATTTAACACAACTACCAACCAGCACGCAATATATCGTTAAAACCGACATCTTTGATGATGGGTATGACAACGGGGATATTTTGCAGAATGTGGCGCAGGATGACATTTCAGGAATCACCCTGACCCTGGGAATTCACAATAGCAGAATTCGTGGCAACATCGGCATCGCTGAAGCGACCGTAACTGCTCAAAATGCAGCTCGCGGCTTGACTTACACCACATCTTCTCAGCCGGACGGATCCTTCCTTCTAAAAAATCTCTATGATGGTGACTACCAGATTTCAGTTTTCAAAGTAGGGTACAAAGTGACGCCTTCGACGAAAGCCGTTGGCGCTCTTGCCATTGCCGAGGAACGCACGGGGGTAGACTTCAGTATGAGCGAGATTCGGGTGACAATTTCCGGGCAAGTAACTGACGCAGCAGGTGCAGCAGTGGCAAATGCCGTGGTACTTGCCTGGTCTGTAGACGCCACCGCACAAGCGACTACCGGTACTGATGGGCGTTACACAATAACCAATCTGCCGCCGAACCTGACTTACACCGTTCAAACAAAATTGTCGCAACTGGATTTTGACAATGCATCGCGAGCAGTTGAGGTGGCTGAGGCCGACATTTCCAGTCAGGACTTAAGTGTTCAGGTTCATAACAGCACAATCAGCGGCCACGCTACACGAAGTAACGGCGAACCGGTGGCAGCAGCGCTGGTTTCCATTGTTGAACTGGATTCGGTCGCTTACACAGATAGCGATGGCTTCTTTCAATTTACGCATCTGCCCGGCAGCACTTATACGGTGACCGTAAGCAAAGAGGGTTTCGAAACCGTTACACCTGGCACCGTTGCGCTGGCCCAGAGTCAAACGCAGACGGTTGATTTTTCAAATATGACACCTCTAACCAGCGCGATTTACGGTGTGATCAGCGATACTGATGGAAGGCTGAAGAATGTGCTTGTTCAGGTGAAAGAGCAAGCGACCGGTGTGGTTGTTAAAAAAGACACCACCGATGCCGGCGGAATTTACAGTATTCAAAATCTCGAAGTTGGAAAATTCTATTCCCTCGAAACCACCAATACCGGCTACCAAAAACAAATCAGTACTGATCTTGATTTAAGCGCGGGCTCAGTTATTGCTGATTTCTCCCTAGAACCTATTTCCAACTCTGTTTACGGCGTGGTGCTGGACAAAGCAAGCAACCAGCTTATCGCAGGAGCCCGGGTTAAAATAAATGGTGTGTCCGGTGGCACATGGAGCGACAGCACGGATAGTTTCGGCAAATTCTCAGTACCGGATTTGCTGGCAGCCACCTACTCAGTTGTGGCAGATAAAAGTGAACTCATCAGTCATTCCAGAACAGTAAATCTGGTTGCCGGAACCGCAGAAAAAATGACTTTGTCCCTCGAAAACCCGGGTACCATTGCCGGAATGGTTTCTTATCTGGGTGCCGGACGCGCCGGTGCGAATATTACTGCCACCAACAGCCTTGCAGGGACAGTCATTACCACAACCAGTGATGCAGATGGCAACTATGCAATCCGCGGGCTGCTAAACGGCGACTACAATGTATCGTGCGTCACCGCAGGGTTTGCGGCAGAACCCTCTCCACAAACTGCAACCGTCACTGCCGGGAATACAGAAACAGCCAATTTTACCCTGACTGCAGAAACCAACTCAATCATTGGCACCGTGAGTGATCCCGCAGCGCAATTACTGCCGAATGTGAAAGTCATTCTGTGGACCCAAAGCCGGCGCGACAGTGCTCTTTCAGATCTAAATGGTCAATTTCAATTTACAGATTTACAAGATGGCGCCTATCAAGTCACAGCCAGTTTGTCCGGCTATACTTCACCGGCAGCCCGGGCGGTTACTTTGGTCGGCGGTGTTCCGTCACTGGTCGATATCGAACTCACCCCTATTATCAACAGTATCGCCGGCTTTGTTAAAGATGGTTTCACGGCAAGTGGCATTTCAGGTGCAATCGTGTTTGCCACCGACGAATCAGATTCCACATTTAACGACACCACCGGAGCCGACGGCAGCTACCAGTTTAATATGGATATCCCGGGAACCTTCCAAATGCAAGCAGTAAAACCTGGCTACGAAGAGGCCACCACGGTTGAAGTCTTGCTGCAGCAAGGGAAGTCTGTGACGCAGGATCTCATTCTGACCCCGGTTTTTACTACGGTCGCAATTAGCGGGCAAGTATTGCGCAAAGGTGAACCAATAGAAGGCGCCACAATTACGAGCAGCTCTCTTTCAGACGTAACAGTAAGAGACACAGTTTTTTCAGACGCCTCCGGCAATTATATCATAGCAGATCTGCCGGCGCCTGCGGAGTATTTACTCGTAGTCAACAAGCCAGGGCTGCCGGAGATGGGTTCGCCTGTGCTGCCACTGACGGATTCTGATATTGTTTACGACTTTGTATTTCCAAGTGGACGGTTTCAGTGGCTAGTCACTACGGATGGCACAGTGCCACTGTCCGGGGTCTCAATCCAGGTCAATCGTGGCACTCAGGACATTCGGCTTATTTCGGACAGCGAAGGTCTGGGGCAAACAGAAGATAATCTCACTCAAGGTGAGTATTTGGTAACGCTCAAGCAGAATCTCAACACAATTTTACCAAACAGTTACTCACTCACCCTGCCGGATGACTCAACGACTTTTGTTGATGATGTGCAACTGCCTTTCCTGCATTTTCCCCGGGAAAGTGTTCCTGCCAAGGATGCACACATAATCGAAGTCCTTGCTCTGACTGCCCCTGATGATACCCTTTGGCTCCACTACAAAGAAGCCGGCGCCATCGGATTTGAGAAGATGGCTCTGAATCTGCTTGCCGGCGCCGGCAATGCTGATACGGCTTATTACGCCGCCTCAATCCCAGCGCAGGGCACACCCGGTGAAATAGCCTATTTCATTAAGACGCAACATCAAAATAGAGCCTATTCAAACGAAGCTGCGCCGTTCACGGTGACCGTGACCAGTGAAGGGCTTTTGACAAAACTCAATCTGAACCCGGTGGAAAAAAATGTTCGCCCCGGTGTACCGGTGATTTTAGGCGCCGGAGCATACGACGGTGTTAACAATCTGCTGGTTCCTGAAACAATAACATGGAACATCACAAGCGGCGTGGGCGCCTTTGAAAAATTCTCTGATGATTCATCGAAAGTCTGGTTCATCAGTACGATTGATACCACATCGGAGATTCAGGCTCAGGTAAAAATTGGCAATACCACATTAGCTGCGACGGCCACTGTGGTAACCCAAAGCAGAGTGCTCGCCACGCTATCCGTTAACGCACCGGTGGTGGAGTCTTCCAACCGGGAGGAAATTAATTTCATTTATTCAGCCGCTGATACCGGGGCGGTGGTTATGTCCATTTTCCCAGTGTGGGATTACCAGCCGCGCAGCAGCGGGCAGTTTACTCCCAATGGCACGGGTGAAAGTGCCATATTCAAACCGGACAGCAATTTTATTGGCCAGGTAGATATTTTTGTCAAAGATAGCCTCACAGGGATGCAGGCAAAATTTAACGCCAGTAAAACCATCAATTCCGGAGATGTCGGTCTCAAAATTTTTCAAGTTATCACGCAGCAATCGCCACAGGTGGAAATCACTGATGGTGAAGGTTTCAGCCTGGTGGTGCCTGAAGATGCGGTGGAAGCGGGCGCTCAGCTCAAAGTAAAACTGAGAAAACCGCAAATCCCGGACGTGAAAAAATTCACTGCAAAATACACCGTGTCCGGCGAAATTTATGATATTAGCGTTTCCGGAGCGCTCAAAGAAGACAAATCACTAACCCTGAAATTGCCGGCATCGGCCGCTGGCGCGAACGATAATCTTGTTGTCGGGCATTGGGACATCAACTCTTTGAATTGGAACGTGCTGCAAAGTACGCGTGAAAACAACACCTTGACAGTAACGGCTTCCGAATTTTCTGAATTCGCTGTGCTGCAATTGTCCGATCCGCTGGGCCTGACCAACATTCAGTTGCTGCCCAATCCGTTTACGCCACATGACCTGTACGGCTTGCAGCTAGGGTTTAGTTTAACTTCCAATGACATTCGCAAGCCATGGGTTACGGTAAAAATATACAACATGAACGGAGAACATGTCCGAACGATTGTCGAGAATGAACCCATGGACCCAATTGAATATCTGCCCGGCGGAACAAACACACTTAGCTGGAACGGCTTGACGGATAAAGGCACGCTGGCGAGAAACGGCCGCTACATCGTGCGCATCACGAGCAGGGACAGTACGGGGGAAAAAGAGGTCATCAAGACAGTCGTTTTGATCAAATGAAATGCTGATACTGAAACAGGCCGTGAAGCTACAGTCTTACTTTATTCATGGCCTCGTTTCAAAAAAACGTGAGACGTAAAACAAGAGCGGAGATTTTCGATGTTCACCCACACGACAAAATTGCTGCGACGAACAGTTGTAAGCCTGAGCTGGCTACTTCTATTGCAGGGCCCTGCTTTGGGACAAGATCTTTCCGGGATACCAGGCGCGTTTTCTGACGCAGGTCTTGGAGCCGGGCCAATGGGCAAGGGCAATGCTGTCATCGCGCTGGGCCAAAATGTTTATTCCATACTGGCCAACCCGGCCGGTCTGGTAAATGTATCAAAACCCGAGGCGGTATTTTCCTCGATGAAACAATATTCCCTGATTCCTTACAATTTGGTTCTCTACGGGCAAAGTTGGGGCGACAATTTGGCCATTGGTGGCGGTTTCCTGACCGCCGGTGATGAGGCGTTGCGGGAAAACACGGTCTACATCGCGCTGGCGCGAAAATTCCGAACCAAATATTCGGCGGGCTTCAACTTCAAATTCAGACAAGCCAGTTTTGGCAACAATGCCGGTGGCGCCTGGCTTTTCGGTGGTGGCAATCGCCAGGTTCAGGGAAGTGCAACCGGCTTTGCTTTCGATTTGGGGGTGCGCGGCGACTTGAACAAACAGTTGAGCTTTGCCATTGTCCTCAAAGATCTCATCAGCGGCGTGAATTACGATGCAAGCAACACAGTTGGAACAGCCCAAGGCGGCAGTGAAGGCTCGGCGACTACATTCTTGCTCGGCATTGGCTACGTTTCAAACAGAAACTTGACGGCTGAAATCAATTTACAAAAATCCATTTCCGATGAGACCAGCGACAGATTAAGTTTGGGCCTTGAAAAATCATTATTTTCAATCATGGCGCTCAGGCTGGGATTTAGTCAAAACATCGCGGCATCCGAGGCCAGAGAACAGATAGCATTTGGCACCGGTATTAAACAAAAAATACCACTCACACCGCTTGACTTCTCTTTGGATTTTGCTTATCTGCTCAGCGAAATCAACAATTTTTATCACGTTGGACTGAGGTTGATCTGGGCGAGAAAATGAGGCGAAGGTTTATCATTTTTAAGTGAAGGATTATCATTTCTACATGAAGGTATATCATTTCTACGTGAAGGTTTATCATTTCTACCTGACGGTTTATCATTTCTACCTGACGGTTTATCATTTCTACCTGACGGTTTATCATTTCTACCTGACGGTTTATCATTTCTACGCGACGGTTTACCATTTCTACCTGACGGTTTACCATTTTTGGCAGAGGCGCATTGATTTTTCACTGCGCTTCACTCATTTTTATGTGCCGCCGACTCACTTTTGATGGCACTTGGCCCAAATGTTGGATTCAAGAAGACGAATTGCAATCTACTGAACTCTGTTTTTTTCGGCAAAAACACGCAGTTTCAGTGGCGGCTGGGTTTCAGTGCACTGAAGTTGCCACTTTATCTAAACTCAATTTAAAGCGCACTTTTTAAAATTACGCTAAATTCCAGCCGTCCACTGGAAACTGAAAGTTAGATACAACAATTATCCTTGTGACTATTCAAATATGCCCAGAATCTCCTCCGGGGCACTATTTTCAAAAAATGATTTTGACCCATTCGCGTATATGGCCACATTATTTGTCAACCGCGCATAGCCAACTCGTTCGACTGAATTGGCTATATCATTATAACGTTCTTCAAAGGGATCAATCTCGGAACCGAAAGGATGACGTTTTACGGAAAAACTGTCATTAGTGAAAAAAGCTGTCAGCTTCATGATGATTTCATCCTGTGGTTCCGATTCTGTGTTCCTGATTTTGTTCGGTTCAACTAAAGTAACAAAAATGACTTTATTCTGAGGTTTGACTAGATAGTTGCGCAGGAGCAAATTTAGATGGTCGTCCGATAGCGATGTACCTATAATGACGATACAATTACTCTCCTCTATGTCTCTTGAAAACCTATAAAAGTAGGCCGAGAATGGATTATTTGGAAATGCCCCAATCTTATCTAAACCTGTTATTAAGCAAGTATTATAAGTATGTCCTTTCATGCTGAAATTCCAATACTTAGTTTCATTATGTCCTGTGAATAAATTGTTAAACCGTTTTTCCTGAGCATTTTGGATATCATTCTCAAAAAACATCTTGATTCCCAAAGGGACAAAAGATGTGTGCCCATGTAAAAATGTAATAGCATTAGAACCATCTAAATACAGTTTTGTATCAAATCCCTTTTCTTTGGTAAAACCCATACTGAAGTTTGAATCACTATTTAACGCTGATGAAAGAAGAGGGTCATAGTTTAGAGAATATATGTTTACAGAATAAAACCTATTAATCAGCGAATTGAAATAGTTTTGATACATTGCAATAGCATCTTCTTGCGTTGGCGCAAGTTCCCAAAACTCGATTATTGACGAGGCTACAACTTCTCTTACCAGAAATGGGACATATCCCCATCCCATGTGATTTGAATCAACGTAGAATCTATCACGAGCTAAATAGTTATCCTCAACTAAAAAATTACACAAAAGCGTATCTATGTTACCATATTGACTGAGTGATTCGGCAGATATATAGTCAGATATTTTGTCAAGTAGATGGATCACATACTCAAAATTGATGTTCTTAAAATAGGCATTTCGGTTTAATAGATTTTGGATACTATTTATTACACAAACAATATCACGATACCCAATGTTAGGTGGAAGTGAACTTATGAAAGGACCCTGTAAACGTAGTTTGAATTTGTCCAAAATACTATTCCATGTTTTCTCTTCAAAGAGGATGTCAGTTAATGCTTTTGTCGAAAGTGATTGTTTTTGTCCTTTGATAAAAGGCATTGATGCGCCAGCACCCAAAACATAGACAATCTTCTTTTCTTTAGAATCCACTATTTCCAAACGACTTTCTTTAAGAGTTTCCACACAGAACTAACTTGTGGATCAATGCAAAACTTTCCATGCGATCAACTCACATGAGTCAAGTCCAGATTTATGTGTAAATTCCATCCTAAG
>JAJDAG010000081.1 GCA_029262005.1 Candidatus Zhuqueibacterota bacterium
TAAATATCTTCCTTAATTTTTATCGCGATGTTTATTTGGGTTAAGGCCTCTTCAAAATTACCCAAACGCCGGGCCAACTCACTCTGCAATTGATGCAGCCGGGCCACATAAGTATGGTTTGAGTCACCGAAAATCAGCACCACCAATTCACCGGCAGCATTGACACGTTTCTGCGTTGCCTTGTAATCTCCTTTTTCATAATGACAAATGGCCAACCGGATAAGCCGTTCAAAATATTTTGAATGATTTTTGGTGCCGAAACTCTTTTCTGTAATTTCCAGTGACTTCTCAAATTGCTCAAGCGCGTTGTCAAAATCTCCCTTTCTAAAAAAATAATTGCCGTAATCAAAGTACGTTGTGGCAATGGCTGGGTGGGTTGCAGCATAAACGCCTTCCCGAATCGATAGAATCCTGCCAAGAATCTTCTCTTCTTTGTCGAACTCGCATAGGTGATAATGTACCTTAACCTGAATTTCTAGAGCATCGGCAACAGAAGGGTGCTTCAAGTCGTAAATTCGTTCCTTCATCTTAACGGCTTTTTCGATATTCTCCAAAGCGTCGGAAAACCGGCCTAACCTGCGAAGAACCTGACTCAATCCCTGGAGCCAGCGGGCTTTTAAATAATGATCTGCATCGCCGTATAATTCTGACACCGTATCTTCAATGCTTTCGACTTGTGTTAACGCAGCCCAGTACTTGCCGTTTTCATAGTAAGCATCTGCCAAATGTAGTATTCTTTCTATGTATTCATAATGCTTTCTATCAAACACAGTTTCAGTTATTTTTAGAGCCCTTTCAAAAGACTCAATTGCAACTTTATAGCGCCCATTTTGTAAACGATAGGAACCCAAATCATGGACGGCATTACCAAATGCTGGATGATTTTTACCATAAGTAGATTCTAAAATATTCAGCATACGCTTGAGAAGAGGTTTAGCCCTGGCAAACTCGTGTCTGTGGTAAAATATTTTCAGCTTAATTCCTAACGCTTGAGCAACCGATGGATGCTCTTTTCCATAAATATCTTCCTTAATTTTTATCGCGATGTTAATTTGCGTTAAGGCCTCTTTAAATTTGCCCAAACGCCGGGCCAGTTCACTCTGCAATTGATGCAGCCGGGCCACATACGTGTGGTCTGAGTCTCCAAAAATTGGCGTCACCAATTCTTTGGCAGCATCTACATATTTCTGGGTTGCCGTATAATCTCCTTTTTCATAATGGCAAGTTCCCAGCCGGATAAGCCTTTCAAAGTATTTTGAATGATTTTTCGTGTCGAAACTTTTTTCTGTGATTTTTAGTGACTTCTTAAAGTGCGCAAGTGCTTTGGCAAAACCTCCCTTTCTAAAAAAATAATTGCCGTAGTCAAAGTACGTTGTGGCAATGGCTGGGTGGGTTGCAGCATAAACGCCTTTCCGAATCGATAGAATCCTGCCAAGAATCTTCTCTTCTTTGTCGAACTCGCATAGGTGATAATGTACCTTAACCTGAATTTCCAGAGCATCGGCAACAGAAGGGTGCTTCAAGTCGTAAATTCGTTCCTTCATCTTAACGGCTTTTTCGATATTCTCCAAAGCGTCGGAAAACCGGCCTAACCTGCGAAGAACCTGACTTTTTCCCTGGAGCCATCGGGCTTTTAAATAATGATTTGCATCGCCGTATAATTCTGACACCGTACCTTCAATGCTTTCGACTTGTGTTAACGCAGCCCGGTACTCGCCGTTTTCATAGTAAGCATCTGCCAAATGTAGTGTTCTTTCGATATATTCAGGGTGTTTCTTGTCAAACACAGTTTCAGTAATTTCTCGAGCTTCAATAAATGAGTCGATTGCATCGGCATATCGCCCATTTTGTAAACGATAAGAACCCAGATCGTGCAGCGCCTGGCCAAATGCTGGATGTTTTTTACCATAAGTGGACTCAAGGATATCCAGCGTACTCTTGAGCAAAGGCTTAGCCTTGGTAAACTCATGTCTGTGGTAATATATTTTTAGCTTAATACCAAACGCTTCTGCAACTGAGGGGTGTTCATCCCCATATATGCGCTGTTTGATTTCTATTGCTTCGTCTATTTGGATTAAGGCATCTTTAAAATTACCCAAACGCCGGGCCAATTCACTCTGCAATTGATGCAGCCGGGCCACATACATGTGGTCTGAGTCTCCAAAAATTGGCGTCACCAACTCTTTGGCAGCATCTACATATTTCTGGGTTGCCGTATAATCTCCTTTTTCATAATGGCAAGTTCCCAGCCGGATAAGCCGTTCAAAATATTTTGAATGATTTTTGGTACCGAAACTCTTTTCTGTAATTTCCAGTGACTTCTTAAAGTGCACGAGCGCGTTGTCAAAATCTCCCTTTCTAAAATAATAATTGCCATAGTCAAAATGGGTTGTTGCAATGGTAGGATGATTTTCCGGATAAATATCATTACACATCTTCAACATTTCTTCGAGTACAGCCCTGTGGCTCTCAAAATTACATAGATGGTAATAGATTTTGGCAAGAATTCCCAGAGCATCAACAACGAGCGCATGTTTATTCCCATACCGACTCCTGAGAATTTTTATTGCCCTGCTTGCATTATTCTCTGATTCCTTAAACTCTGCGAGCCTTCTTTGCACCTGACTTCTTGCTAATAAGACTTTCGCATACTGAGGGTGGGCTTCTCCAAATGTGGATTTATAGATACGCTCTGATTTGTTTATCCAAAAGGCCGCGTCATCATAATTCCCGGATTCATAAGAAATATTACCAAGCAAAAGGTACAACCCAGCACATGCAGTTTCTTTATCCTTATGATTCTCTTTTATAATGCCAAGGGCACGTTCCGCATGCTCAATTGCACCCGTATAGTTGCCTTTGGCAAGCAGAAGTTGACTCTGATCTGCAAAAATAAACCCCAGGTCGTCTCGTGCTTTTGCATTAGGGTGGCTGGCATAATATTGCTCTCGCCGAGCCTCGACCTCTTTCAAATCATTTTCAGCCCCCGACAGATCACCCAAAAACAATTTTATTTTGGCTCGGGCCTGCATAATACGTGTGAGGATTGGGACTGTACTGTCAAACTCCCTTTCAGCAATAGTAAAGGCGCTATTTAGTTTTTCCTCGGCTATTTTATACTGGCCCAGAGCCAGGTATAAACTACCCAATTCTAATAGTAATTCTGCTTTCCTGCCTTCGTCACCGGACTTTATTTTACCGTGAAGCTCAGTAGCGGCTTTAAAATGCTTCAAAGCTGTGGGGAAATCACCCAGTACTTTGTAAGCGCGACCAAGTCGTTGATGAATCCCGCTCAGTTTTTCCGGAAAATTGTCAAGATGTTTTTGTACAATTTCAATAGATGAAATGAGTTGTTCAATTTGCTCATCAGTGGAGTTTTGTTTTGCGAATACACTTGCATAGTGTTGCTGTAAATCAACAACATACTCCCATAGCCCGCATTGGCGAGCTATTTTGATCGCCTCAGTAAGATGTGGAACCTCTGCCTCAATTTTATTTATTTCAACATTGTCTTTATTTTGGTCAAAAAACTGAACAACAACTTCGACAAATTTCTTGCGATAGTGAGTTTCACTTGCAGGTTGTAATGATTGGCTAAATTGAATCACCAACGGGTGCATTACAATCGGCTCCCCCCTATTGTAATGAATTAACGAATTGTCGCCCAATACTTTCAGGACACTACGCCCCTCTTCAGGCTTGCCATAGGCATTGGCGATGTGTTCAATGTTTATCCCATGCTGTGCAAACCAGGACATTAGCAAAAAATACCGATCCATCTCTTTATTTTTCACACTCTCATAGCTTAACTTTAGAACCATCGGCAGGTTGGTTTCGCCCCCGCCAATTATATCTCCATCTTCCTCCAGAAAAGCACTATGAGCTAAAACGCCCTCTTTTTCAAGATTTTCAAGGTATTCTGTCGGGTCAATTTTGTGGGACTGCAAATAACAAGCGCTCAGCTCCAACGCAAGGGGGTGACTTCCCACCATGGAACAGATTCTTCTTACAGCAGCCTTTTGTTTCTTTGTAGCACTTATTTTCTTTTTATCTTTCTGCCGAGCAATGATAAGCTCATAGGCCGAATCCTCATCCAACTCTTCTATATTCCATGCTCTAACAGCAAACCCCCTTGGTGTTTTACGCGTCGTCAAAACTACCGAGCATGCCCCAACTCCTTTGGGGCACCACGCTTTGAACTCTCTAATGTCAGATACGTTATCAAAAATCAGTAACGCCTTTTCTCTTTGATTAAATTCTTCCAATACTTTCTTTGCATAATCAAACTCCCGTTCGTCACGCAATCTTTTCACCTTGATGCGCTTTCCTAATTTTTCAAACTCTGACACCAATCCATTCGGGGCATCGATCCAATACACACCGCCAGGGAAAAACACATTAAATCGATAACTAAATGTAAGCGCCAGTTGCGTTTTTCCTATTCCAGCCAACCCTGAAATCGCAATGGGCACATTTTTTCTATTCTGAGAATGAAAACCGGAAGCATCAACATATAGTCGTTTCAGTTCTTTTTTACGCCCAACAAAGAATTGGTTAGGGTTTTGGGGAATGTGGACATTACCGTAAAATTCAGGATATTCGCCTCGACTTCTTTTCCCACCAGCTATCCTTTTTTTTAGTTCTTCAAGATTGAGGGCAAAGTTGCTCCGATTGATGGCATGTAGGGCTCCTATTACATTGTGTAATTTCGGAATTCTATCGACCGGCTTTGCGAGAACAGGAAAAATTGGCTTGCGGAAAGCGCTTGCAACATTTATTTCTTCCTTTACGACTTCAGAGTCCTTTGCATTCGTGGACCAAACTAATACGAACCCATCAGCATTATCAATTGCATCCAATATCGCTTGCGTCCATACTTCTCCTTTGAGACTTACCTCGGCCATCCAGACTTGGTAACCAGATTTATCCAGTTCGTCTCGCAGTTTTTCTGCAACATGTCGATCATCATCAGAATAGCTGATAAAAAGCTTTTTAGGCATACAAATTAGCCATATTTTTTGTCTAAGGGAATGGAATCCAATTGAGACAGTTCAATTAGATGCATTTTTGACAACATTTTGAACTCTCTTTGATTCTGTCGGTTGTGAATGGACTTCAAATGCACAGACATTGCTTGACGATTCAAGTGAAGACCATAAACTACAATTTGATGGCATGGTCACATATCGGTTTTGGAAATGAAAAGCCAATATTTTCGATAGAAAGCAGCGCACACTAATACTTATTATGAGAGGCAGCTTTCCTTACTTTTACTTGAAAAGAACCCGCTATAGTTGAAGGAAGTGAAGTAGAAAAACCAAGAGTCGAAACCAGTAGTGGGGTTCAACAATAACGATACATCAAAAATATAATAAAATCAATCCTTTTTTTGAAGATTGACCAGACTTTTCGAACAAACCCCTATCTCTTGAATTCATGCAAGTATTGTCAAATACCGTATGAGAGATTCAATTATCAAAAATTGGACAACCTTCAGAACTCCATTCAATGTAATTCTCCATTGGGAATGGGATAGAAAGTGTTCACGGGATAATGGTCAGCGTTCTCTGCAGCATGATATCAACAGTTAAGAGCCGCCGGAGTTCGAACCATAAAACAAGAATCATTGCTCGATTTAGCGACGACCTCTTTAAATCCCAAACTTTGGTACAGAGACAAAGCCCGGTGGTTGTGGCGATACACATTTAAACTCACTCTTTGACAATCACGTTTTTCAGCAACATCAATAAGATGCTGACAAATGCGCCGCCCGTAGCCCTCCCCTCTTTGCCCGGGATTTACGATAATTCTGGCAAAATGGAGCACACCATGTTTCTTGTCAAGAAGCTGACCAAATGCAATGACATCCCGGGCATTATCAAGGACGTAAGAATTGCTGCTATCAAACTCTATTTCCACAGCAAGCTGTGCCGCTTTTATCGGGAAAGAAACATTTGGGCCTGCCCACCTTCTGCAGGCGACGGCATCGGTTACCCAAAGCATAATCAGTGCCAAATCCGCTTCTGTTGCGTTTCTGCATTGCATTGGCTTGCCATTATTCCTGTTTAGGTCAGTCATATAAATCACTCAAGATATTTTCAAGTCCGCTGCAAGATACGCAGCGCGGTTTTTGAAGTCAAGACTTTGTGCCGGGAAAATGTCCGGGAGGTGAATACCTTCTGTGCCGGGTAGTGTATTTTCGGTGGTTCGGTCATTTGCTTGCCATGCTTGAAATGAAGTAAGCTGAGGTATGCAGCAGCCATAGAGACAAGAGAGCACAGAGTCAAAAAAAGAGTTTAAGAAAAGTGAGAATCGTCATTTGCTCTTAAAAACTATTTGCAATGAAAGCCGTTATTGTAAGTTCCGTATTCGCAGTGTGCGCAGTGTCTCTCCGGCAAAATTTATAAATCAAGCAGAGTAAACGGACTAAAGTTCACAGTTTAGCATGACAATGGTCTTTGTCCGGGAGTGCACCAGGCTGTTTTTGCACAATCCGGGCAATATTACCGATACTTGAAACTCAAGACACTCCTGTGAATGAGCAGGAACCTTGTTAACTGACAGCAATTTACATGACCAAAAACACAGCGCTTGCATGACAACCCCACTGGCCTTTATTTGCCATGCAACCTGCCCGCTTTTTTGCCAGCGCCGTTTTTTCTTTTGACATTGTTAATGCGCTGTTTTATATTAATTGTGAACACACCCCACTGCCTCACACTTCTGACTCCGAGTGTTCACGCTGCGACCATGATGGTGGGAAAAGCGAATTGTTGATAACCAGACTGAAGTTGACGATGCATGCTCGGAAGAAAGCGAGGTTGTTTGGACCCAGAGTGAGTCTATGTTTTACATTGAGGTTTATGCAGAATAAATATGCGCCACAGGCGCATCCTACAGGGCTGAGTTAGAAAAATAAGACAGACTGAATAAAAAATTTTAATAGCGTCCGGATATTGTTAACCGATGAAGAAAATGATGTGATAATATTCAAGGGGAAAAATTTTCATGGGGCAGAAGCCCTGCTTATATTCGACGGCCTGGGTAGAAACCCAGGCCGAGCAAACTGACGGCGCAATAGAATGTCTTATATCCTCATTGCCGGTTTTCTTGGTACATCCTGACTGGAGGGATAATTGAATTTACGAATCGTATTACGGACAATACTGTTTCTTTCCTTGATTAGCTCAATCTCCTGCCGGCAAGCGAACTCAGTCGCAGAGCCGAAAATCACGCTGCGCGGGAAAATCATTAACTGGGCAGAAAACAAAGAAGCTGTTGAAGGCATCACGCTTCACGTCGATGACTTTCTTTCGTATGAGCAAGAAAAATATGAAATTGAAATCAATGATGACGGCACTTTTGAAACAACCTTTGTTAAAAGACACGCGCAAGATTTTTTCCTGCTGAACAAAAATCATCTTTTTTATTTATTTGCAAAACCAGGCAGTGAACTCTTTGTCGAAATTGATGCCGCAAGATTTGAAGAAGAGGGAATTAAAGCTGTGGAATTGGGCGGCGACCAAGCTGAAACCAACAGACATATTTGTGATTTTATGGCATTGTCGAACCAACGTCTTCGGGATTTCATGTATGAGCACCAAAAAATTATCAGGACATTGGACGGCGAGGATTACAAGGCCTTTCGCCTAAAGAAACTGCAGGAGGATTACGATTATTTTTCAGACTATCTGAAAGAACATGAAGTCACGGACGAGGCGCAGAACTGGGTCAAATTGGGCATCAAATATGAATGCGCCAACGATTTGATGCGTTACCGCTGGCTTCATCCAATTGAAAATAAGTTGAATCGAACGGACTTCAAACTGCCGGATTCATACTTTGATTTTTTTGATGAGTTTGAACTTGACAACAAGGATGCGATTAGTAGCAGCAGTTTTAGTTTTTACTTGCAGGAATTCTTTATGTATTTGCGTACAAAAGAATTTCACAACAATGGGCAGCCTGATTTTTCTGCGTTTGCTGATTTGTTTATTGAAGCAAACGTATTGTCAGATGATGAGAAACAATTCATACAAAAAATCAGAAATTACACGCCTGAGAAACTTTCCAAAACCGAGCAGTCGCAACTGGAAACAATACTGCAACGGAATGCTGAACTTGTGAAAACAGGAATTATCAGGAAACGATACAACGATTTCATTGATTATCTTTTCACCAATTTAACCGGTTTTGCAAGAGACGCCTGTGTTTCTCGTTTTTTCTACGATACCTTCCACAGGAAAGAAGAGATTGATTTGCTCAAACCCGCCCTTGCGCGTTTCAATGAAGTTGTTGAGACAACATTCATGAAGAAGCGGGTTATGGCAAAACTGGCTGCCGTTGAAAAACTCCTGGCTGATTTAAGCCCGCCAGCAGGCGCCCGTTTGTTTGATTTTCCGGCAGACAGTTCAAAGGCACTATTTGAAAATTTTATTTCACAGTACAAAAACAAAGTCGTTTATATTGATGTTTGGGCGACCTGGTGTGAGCCGTGCAGAAGACAGTTTCCTTTTTCAAATGAATTGCATGAGAAATTGAATGGAGAGGATGTTGCATTTGTCTATCTTTGCGGTCGGTCGCCGAAGAAATTATGGCAGGCCACAATTAAAGAATTCAATCTGGTAGGCGACCATTATTTTTTACAGAATGAACAATATGAAGCCCTGAAAGCTAAATTCAAAATTACCGGCATTCCCCATTATATTCTTGTCGATAAAAACGGACAAATTGCATCAGCCAAGGCCCAGGGTCCCGGAGCGAGTTTGAACAAAGTCAATGACGCGCTTTTAGCTGATATTGACACACTGTTGCTGGACTAAACAGTTTGTAAGTTGGGTTCGAGAAGATGAACCCAACCTACTTGACTAAATATTTGTTTCTTTATGGCTCGATACAGAATGGTTAATGATAGCAGCACCAACCTCACCGCACAACCAATTGTTGAATGGAATGGAATGCCTTATTCATTGGTTGCACAGGGGATTTCCTGATAAAATGGTATGGGGGAGTAAATCCCCTGCGAGCGTATAGGAGGGCTAGTGATAAAAGAAAAATATAAACAATAGAGTTTACACAAACGTTGTATGGCAGTTAAAGAAATCGAATGCGAAACTAAAAAGAGAAATAAAAAATGAAAAGACATTTAGGAATTATAGTGCTAATTACCATATCAACTTTATTTTTCAACAGTTGTGATGAAAACAATAATAGAGGGACTAAAACAAAAGTTGAAGAAAAAATATCGAATGAAAACTTTGATTGGCTTTTAGGTGATTGGAAAAGAAATAATGAAGAAGATGGAAAAGAAACTTTTGAAGTATGGACAAAA
>JAJDAG010000082.1 GCA_029262005.1 Candidatus Zhuqueibacterota bacterium
CACTGAGAGTGCACCCGCACCAAGGTCGGTTCGCCTGTCGTCACATCGCCTTTAACCAAAGCGATGTGGTCTTGGCTATCAATTTCGCTCGCATACATATGCAATGTGAACTCGCCAAATTCCGTAGGCAAAGGTGTTGAAACTATGCGCCTGACAAGTTTTTCATTCCGCCTGCGATATTCAATCAAATCTTTGATCGTTACAATTGTTAAACCGAATTCATCAGCCATTTGTTTTAATCTGGGCACCCTCGCCATTGAACCGTCCTCATCCATGATTTCGCATAGCACCCCTGCAGGGTATAACCCAGCCAATCTCGCAAAATCCACCGCTGCTTCTGTGTGGCCAGCCCTTACCAGCACTCCCCCATCACGTGCACGCAAAGGAAAAATGTGGCCTGGTCGCGCAAGATCTGCAGGCTGCGTCTCAAGATCGATCATAGACTTAATCGTAACAGATCTGTCGAAGGCTGAAATTCCGGTTGTGGTATTTTTTTTTGCGTCAACAGAAACAGTAAAAAAAGTTTTCAGCTTGTCAGTATTGTTGGAGACCATCATTTGCAGATCGAGTTCATCGAGGCGCTCTCCTTTCATTGGCACACAAATCAGGCCACGGCCGTGCTTTGCAAGAAAGTTGACTTTTTCAGGGGTCACCATTTCCGCGGCCATGATAAAATCCCCCTCGTTTTCACGATCCTCGTCATCTACTACAATGAGAATTTCACCTTGACGGTATTTCTCGATTGCATCGTCAATCTTATCGAACATGCTTGCCCTCTATCTTAAAATCCAACTTGTTTGAGCCATGCTGCGGTTAGAGGTTTCCCTCCCGGCGAGTGCAGCATCCTCTCTACATATTTCCCGATCAGGTCAACTTCTATGTTCACCGCATCGCCAATCTTCAATCTCCCTAGCGTGGTCTTGGCTAAAGTGTGTGGAATTAATGCTATGGTAACTTCATCATTTTGCAACCTGGCAACAGTAAGACTCACCCCATCTACCGCAATTGAGCCTTCGGCAATGACATATTTCTGCTTTTCAGCAGGGAGTTTAATGGTCAAAAGTTGGCCTGCATCTTGAGCGCGAAGTGCGGCTACCCTGCCAGTGCAATCAACATGTCCCTGAACGATGTGGCCGCCAAGTCGGTCAGTCGGTAGCAGGCAACGCTCAAGATTAACCATGCCGCCGCTGCGAAAATCACCCAGCGTACTTTTTCGCAAAGTCTCGTCAACCGCATCCACTTCAAACCCGGAGGCAGCAACAAGCACGACCGTAAGACAAACACCATTTACAGCAACGCTGTCATCGATCTGGAGGCCTTCCAGTATTAAGTCTGCAGTAACAGAAAGTCGCACAGCAGAACCGCTGTGACGAACCTCACGAATTTTGCCAATTTCTTCAATTAATCCGGTAAACATTTGTAGAATTATCAGTTAAGGGTGGTTCTCTGTTGATTGTTGACTTGGAGGCAATTCAGGTTGATTGGCTTTTCGACATCCGCTGAAATCAAAATGTCCGTCCCCACCTTTCTGCAACTCATATTCTTAAACATGATACTTTCATTTAGACTATTGATTCCAAGTTCACGCATGGCAGTTAGACCGCTGCCAAGTACTTTTCCTGCGAGAAAAAGTTCCAGTCGATCAACCAAACGTTCTCTCAAAAAACTACTGAATATGCCGCTACCGCCTTCAATCAAGATAGAAACTATGCCTGCATCACCCAATTTTTGACAGAGTTCTTTTAGGTTGAGGCCCCCGTGTTTGCTGCGCGAAATTTGCCAGACGTCAGCACCTTTGTTTTTAATTTCAACCGCGCGCCGGGTGTCACAACTTTTTGCAGTTGCAATGATAGTTTTGTGCACAAGATCATCGTTGAGGATTTTGGCCTGTAATGGAATTCGTAATTTGCTGTCCACAATCACGCGAGCAGGGCTCGGGCCACGGATATGTCTGACATTAAGTTGTGGGTCATCACTGAGTACGGTTCCGATACCGGCTAAAATCGCATCGTGTTTGCTGCGCATTCGATGCGTTTTAACTTGGGCCGCGTCTCCGGTTATCCACTTTGAGCCACCGTCTGCGGCGGCGATTTTTCCATCAAGTGTCTGAGCAATCTTTAAAGTAACAAATGGCACTCCAGTGGTAACGTGTTTAAAGAACGCCTGATTCAGCTCATTGCAAGCTTCTATCAACACGCCAGCCTTTACCAGCAACCCTTTTTCTTGCAAAAACTGAACACCACGGCCATTGACGGCAGGATTCGGATCGCGTGAACCAAATACAACTTTTTCTATGCCTGCATCAACAATCTTTTGCACGCAAGGTGGTTGCTTTCCGTGATGCGAACACGGTTCAAGATTTACATAAAGGGTGCTACCGGCCAGATCTTCGCGGGCAGAATTAATGCAATCTACTTCTGCATGCACCTCGCCAAAGCGTCGGTGGTAACCTCTGGCGATTATTTCTCCGTTTTTCACGATGATTGCCCCCACCATTGGATTGGGATTCACCTTTCCCCGCCCCTTCTGTGCGAGGCGCAATGTCTGTTTAATTAAATCCTCATCTGTCACAGGGAAAATACCGTCCAAACTATCTGTTATTTATAAATTTCCAGCAGGCAAATTATTAAAAAAAAGTGCAAATAATATAGAAATAAAATCCTCCAAAAGTCAAGGTGTTTTTGGGTTGAACACCGCAGTTATTTGCGTGGCAACGCAAGTCAATAACACTATCTATTGTGTCGCTCTTATAAAAAAGATACCAGATATAGTAAATTCTTCTTGACATGTGATATTTTATGTGCTATATTCAACCCGGTTTAAAAGCAAGAAACGAACATTGCAACCAATCACCATATCACGCACCAAAAAGGAGCATTCCATGGAAACCAAGTCGAACTTGGCAGGCAGGATCAGGAATGGGGAGAACGCTCGACAAGGAGGCCCCTCCTCGGACAGTGGCAAGAACAGTCATTTAAAAATCGATTCATTAACAGCAAAAATCACGAGCGAATTTGGCGACGTCTTTTCAAAGGATACCATAGAAAGAGCAAGTGAGGCCGAAAAATATTACCAGGACAACCAGTTAGCAGTGGATGTCTTGAGGACAAAATATCTGGCTCCCGGAGAGACAGGACCACTGCATATCTGGCACCGCATTGCAACGGCTATCGCATCAGTTGAAAACGATCAGGAGCACTGGTACCATGAATTTTTTCGCATACTTTTCGAGTTTAAATTTCTCCCGGGCGGGCGGGTTATGCATGGGGCAGGCAGGGACGACGCCAAAAGGCGCCCAACCCTTTCTAACTGTTATGTAATCCCAATTGAGGAAGACAGTCTGGATGGCATTTATCGATGCCTGCACCAAAGCGCTATGGTTTATCGCACCGGCGGCGGGGTTGGCACGGACCTTTCGGTTTTGCGACCCTGTGGTGCCTCAGTTAATGCCACAGTAGACAAATCTCCTGGCGCCACGGCCTTCATGAATCTACTCAGCGAAAGCACAAACACCGTTTCACAAGCCGGTCGGCGCGGTGCTTTGATGTTGACAATGCGTGTTGACCATCCTGATATCGAACGTTTTATTACCATAAAAAACGACTCTAAACGGGAAAAGGTTAAATATGCCAATATCAGTGTATTGATTACACACGAATTTATGGATGCCGTCCTCAATGATCAGGATTTTGAGCTACGCTACCCATGTATACCGGAACAACAGAAGGAGCTTGAGCCAACCGTTTACAATACCGTGCGCGCCAGGGAGCTTTGGGATAAAATCATCCAAAACGCACACGCTTCAGCAGAACCGGGCATTATCTTCTGGGACACAATGCGGGACTACCATAATGTCGAATATGTTAATCCGCTTTCCAGCACCAACCCTTGTGGCGAGCAGCCTCTGGCGCCCTTCACGGCTTGCAATCTGGGAAATTTGCACCTGGCAAAATTTGTCGATAAAAACGGGCAATTTGACTTTGACGATCTCGCTGCAGTCACGCGTGTGGCTACCAGATTTATGGATAATGTCATTGATTACAATATGAGCGGCCACGCTTTCGACAGAATCAGGGAAGCAGTTGGTTCTGACCGGCGTGTTGGCGTCGGCATTACCGGTCTCGCAGATGCAATGATAAAAATGCGCATCCGATATGAGTCGACTGACGGCTTAAAGGTCACAGAAAAAATCATGCGCACCATCCGTGATGCAGCTTACGAAACCTCCGTTGAACTTGCGCAGGAAAAAGGCGCTTTTCCTCTGTTCGAATGGAAGGGTTTCAAAGAGAGTAAGTTTTTACAATCACTGCCAAAGCGCATTCAGGACAAAATCAAAGCACACGGCATTCGAAACGCAACGGTCTTAACCGTACCTCCGGTTGGCACCGGCTCGATTGTCGCCGAAACCAGCTCTGGCATTGAACCGATTTTCTGCACCAGTTACACCAGGCGCGTTAAAAACACGGACGGTGAATCGTTCAGCGAATATCGAGTCTACCACCCACTCATCCGTGAGTTGTTTGGTGGGGATGAAGATTTGCCGGAATACGTTGTGACATCGCATGAAATCGATCCATTCTTCAGAGTGAAATTGCAGGGCGTTATTCAGCGGTTTGTTGACACGAGCCTGTCATCGACTGTTAATCTGGCAGAAGAAACAACCCGGGAAACAGTTGCAGATATTTACATTTCAGCTTATAAAGCCGCGCTCAAAGGCATTACTGTTTACCGTGAAGGCAGTCGCGAGGGTATTCTGCAAACGGACAAGTATTCCCGGACCAAAGCAGATGATCACGGCTTTCACCCAAGAACCAGGCCTAAAATCACACACGGCATCACCGACCGTATCCGGACGGGCGAAGGCAATCTTTACGTTACCATTAATGAAGATGCCGATGGTATCTGCGAGATATTTTCAACCATTGGCAAGGCCGGCGGAAATGCAGCAGCGCAAACTGAGGCAATTAGTCGGCTGATTTCACTGGCTTTACGCTCGCACATCGACCCGCGGGAAATCATTACAGAGTTAAAAGGCATTTCCGGGCCGGTACCGGTGTGGGAGGATGGCGTTCTCATTCTTTCAGCGCCGGATGCAATCGGCAAGGCACTGGAAAGATATCTCATTAGCAAGGGGGAAATCGATTCGCCGGTGCAGGAAAAAATTCAATCCACAGCAGGCCAGGAAGACGTAAATAACAACTCCTCCATGAATGAATTAACCGACTGTCCTGAATGTGGCAGCACAGTTGCACACGAATCCGGGTGCCTGATGTGTTACAATTGTGGCTGGTCAAGGTGTTAAACAGAGAGTTTTACCACTCAAACACGGTGCGGTGCAAAGTGACAAAAAGGGCGTCTGTAAAGACGCCCTTTTTGTTTTGGCTATCCGTAGACCTTTTTTGCCCTGGCAATTTCAAAAACCCCCGTTGCCCTCTGGGTAAAAATACGAATCCAAGCACTTTGAAAGTGACAAATCACTCGGCAATGGATTGCAAAGTTTCTTCCTTGCCCAGACTCAGCTGCGGAACCCGGCGGCAGTTGGCTTCCTGCTGGAAAATTTTTCTCATCGTAACAATAGCATTTTGCCAACCTGGCTAAAATTGCCCGCATTTAGTTGATAGATATAAACCCCACTCGCAACACTTTGCTCCTGATCATCCAAGGTATCCCATATCACTAAGTGGCTGCCTGGTTGTTGTACTTCGTCTACCAGTGTCCGTACACGCCGGCCAAGAATATCGAAAACATATAGCCGCACAAATGTGCCTTGCGGAATCTGATAGCTGATTTCGGTACCAGGGTTAAATGGATTTGGGTAGTTTTGATGCAACAAAAACGTACCAAGTTCGCTACCGGCAGTCAATCCGTAAATATCGGTTACTATTGTTGCCTGGCTCGTCTCAAATGGAATCACACTTCCCATCGGGTCATTCGCCTGAATATTTTGCAGCATTAGCTGCGTGCTATCCTGTCCTGCAACTGCGCTGCTTGACATGTGCGCCAGAATCCTCGTAACCAGGCCAGAGCCGTTAACCCCACCTTGGCCTGCTTTGCGGGAAATCCCAAGGCTTGCCGTGCTGTTTGCGTTATCAATACTCGGGAGGAAAAGGAAATCATCACCCAGCAAATTGACAGCACCAGCTTCGACTGACAAAAGCTCGATGAACGTGTTCGGCGACCAAGTCAGCTCAAAGGCAAGCCCGAACAGATTGTTCACATCATTGGCAAACACATCGATAAAGAAGTCCTCGCCCGGGTTGGCCTCTCCTGTAACAATGAAATTCAAACTCTCAGCGCTTACCTTATCGATTTGACTGGAATAATCTGTCGACAGTTGCGCTGAAGTGTCCATTGCCTTTGCCATAAAAGAACGTTTTTTTAGAGAAACAGTATTTGAATGAGTCTGGTTCCAGTTAAGGCCGATAGGCAAGACATCCGCTTGATCAACACGACCATTCCCATTCGCATCAGCATATGTTGCGGCTAGTGTCCCCCAAGGCGCAACAGCCTGACCAACCCAGAAGCTTGAGGCATTGGGCCGTGCTGATCCTGTTAAATTCCAATAGAGACCTATTGGCAACACGTCGACCTGGTTTACTAAACCATCATTGTTTGTATCCCCTGGCCAGACCAAAATTCCCGTAATTTCGGTTGTTGCATCACCCGGAGTTAAACTAATAGATTGACCTGATGGCGTATTCGCAACAACATCACTCAGCGAAAACAACACTTGTGTTCCTGATGGTGTGGTAGTTTTTGAAACAAATTTAATGCGTGCAATAACGCCTGAGCCGCTAACCCCACCTTGGCCAGCTTTACGGCTAACACCAATACTGACTTTGGTCGAGGCCTCATCTACATTAGAGGAAAAAACGACATCATTTCCGATGAACGGGCCTGGAATTACCGAATTTGAAGTTGGAAGCACTACATCAATATATTGTGTGTTCGAATAGATGAGTTGAAAACTTAGTCCAAACAAGTTCTGAACCGAATTCACAGCAATATCAACCCAAAATTCAGTGCCACTTGTCTGTTGTGAAGCAACTACAGGCAGAATATCAGCGCTAACAGATTTTTCTACAACTGTCAAAAATTGATTTACAGAGATATTGTTGAGTATTTGCTGGATTCCGCTTGGCCAATTAATCTCAATTTGGTCGATTTGCGTAGCGTCGCCGAGGCCAAAGTGCGCACTCAAGCTGTTCTGACCTGCATATCCCCCACCACTTTGTCCTGAGATATGGCGTACCTGCGTTGAGGTGTTTCCGGAAATTATAGTCGTGAGCTTTACAACAGCCCCAATACCAGATTTATTCGAACTGGTTCCAATACATTTTATATTTACCCAATTGTTGTTATTTCCGTTATTTTCATATAGAAAATCGGCCTCCTTTTGGTTCACAACGAAAAGGTCCAAATCACCATCTTTGTCGTAGTCATTCCAGGTACACCCATAGGAAGTCCCGCCATCAGTCACAACGCGTTCATTCACGACTTTGGCAAATGTTGAATTACCCTTATTTTCAAAAAGTAAATTATTTTGACCCTTGTTGGCGACAACAAGGTCAAGGTCACCATCATTGTCGTAATCCCCCCAACTACTCCCGAACGACATCTTGCCGTCGCTCACAATTGCTCCAGAAGTAACTTTTGCAAACGTTCCATTGCCATTATTGCGGTAAAGAAAATTGTCATCAGGGTCATTAGTCACAAAAAGGTCAAAATAACCGTCATTATCGTAATCCCCCCAACTGCCTCCGAAAGAGGCGCCCAAATCATTTACTATGGCGCCAGTGGTTGTTTGGGTGAAAGTACCGTTGCCGTTATTGTGATACAAGGCATTGTTTTCTTTCCAGTTTGTCACAAAAACATCCAGACTACCATCATTGTCATAATCACACCAACTAACATGAGTTGAAACAGCACCATCAGTAGTCAGGACTGAATTTTGGATTTTTAAAAAAGCGCCGTTGCCATTATTTCTAAACAAAGAATTGTTCTCACCATCGGTATTGGCAATAAAGAGATCAACATATCCATCCGCATCGTAATCGCCCCACGAGGCACCGCGTGAGTCGCCCACTGCAGTGACCACAGGATTTGAAGATATTTTTGTGAAAGTTCCATTGCCGTTATTTTGATAAAGGAAGTTACTTCGCTTTTTGTTGGCTACGAACATATCTACAAATCCATCGTTATTGTAGTCTGCCCACGAACAGCCAAAAGATTCGTCAGTGTCTGTGACAATACGACCCGAAGTTACTCTGGCGAACGAACCATCACCATTGTTCAAGTACAAATAATTCCTCTGAGTAAATACACGATCCGTAATAAAGAGATCATCGTCCGCATCATTGTCGATGTCTGCCCAGGCACAACCCGCTGAACTGCGCGAGTCATTTACAATAGACCCAGATAAAATACGCGTAAATATTGTAGAAGTGCCTCCTGCTCCAATGAGGTGAATACCGTGAATACTAGTCAGACCGAAATCGTCAGTAGCTCTAATAAGATACTCCACCCCAAAGCTAGTCATTGCGTTGCCGGGGATAACACCCATATATCGGTTTGAACCTGTGGTTGTCATGACTTGCTTGCTAAAAAGAAGCGTGCCAACTTGACGATACCAAAGCTCTACACCTGTGATAGTATTGGTGTTATCCGTCGCGGTTGCATTAATAGTAATTGACTGACCAATGCTTCCTTGTGCTATGGGTGTGTGGCTGATAACCGGGGGTTGATTTGGTAGAACTGCGATTTGATACGGAAGATTAGCTGGGTCAACAGTAGGGGCCGATGAAGTGACCTGTCCATCTGTTGCGGTGATATAATAGTCGATGCCTGGCGTCTGTACCCCGGACGCGGGGATAAAAGCCTGATAAATATTGTTTCCGATATTTGTCATCACCAGTGATGCATAGGTGTTATTGCCTGTGACACGATAATAGAGTCTGGCGTTTTGTACAAACGGTGCAGCAGCATCAGTAATTGCTGCTTCGATCTTTAAAGTGGTTCCAGCGAGCTGTGCGCTCCCGCTTAAATCAATAGTGGGCTGAGTTCTTACTATCAATGGCGCCGCGCCTGGCGTATAATAACCAATTACCTGTGTAGATTGACTGAATGCGCCGATTGAAATACGTACCTCGCGTTGAACGCCATTCAAGGCCGAATTACTCGTACGATAGCTTACCACATAAGTGTTGCCAATGAGCCCCTGCAATACATCAAGTATGTCGCGATACGGGCCTACCACATCAAAGAGAAAGCCGCCTGTTGCCTGGCGAATACTGCCTGTTGAGCAATAATGGGACAAAGAGCTGCCAAAACTGCAATCTACAGCAGTATGAACCGTGATGCTGTTCGCCTGACAAGTATTAACTGTTTGGCTAAGATTACCACCGTCGCTATCTTCGTCTGTTATTAACAAAAAGTGCCTCTGACTACCAGGACGAAAACTATATAAAGTTGCGGCTTGAAATACCGCATCGATCCCCGGCTCAAAACCACCATCAAACGTCATCTGGTTCAACAGAGTCTTGAAAAAATTTATGTCCCCGGTTAAGATGGCATTGTTGGTCAATATGGGTTGACCACCGCCTGCAGTTTGGCCGAAGCGTACCAAACCCAGACGCACATCGATCTGCCTGGCAGCCAAGCTATCAACAAAGTCCCTGACGTTATCTTTGACTTGCTGCTGTTCATCTTGCATACTCCCACTATTATCAATAAGAAAGACAAAATCCAGAATTCGTACTCCGCCGCCGCTACCAGGAGGTGTAACATCAAAAAAGTCGGTTTGCAGCACGCCGTCCTCAAAGACAGTGAAGTTGTTCTTTTTTAAACCACCAACAGGTTGGCCTCCTGTATCGACGGAAACATGCGAAAAAATGAAAGGAAAATTATTACTATCAAGTGAGTTAAGAATGGCTCCAAGCGTTGGTACACGACTTGACTTCCCTCGCTGGGAGAATGCTTGTAAGTGCTCCGCAGACGTGGTTCTATCGCTGTAAAACATTTCCGTACTCGACCGAGCCACTACTTCCCAGCTTTCATCTACGGCTTCAACGTAAATTGAATAATCTCTGCCTGGTTGAATACCTTCCAAAATAGTCGTTGTTACATTGTCTCTTTTTATGGACAGCTTGACCCCTGTTGATAAATCCGTATAATGCAAATGGAACTCTGTAAATTTCTTATCAGGGTACCAGCTCACCTCAAGGCTATTTTGGGCATCACCGAAGTACTGAACGCTGATATCAAATATTTGTAATTCAGTGGTTGCTTTTTGGGCAACTACGATTTGGGTTGCTAACAAAACGAAAGCAGTCAACAGGTAACTATTGATCCTTAACATTGCATCCTCCTTATTGAGAAATTAGTTGACAAAGCAATATCTTTTCTGTAAAACCCCCGATTCTGTGTTAAGAACCGGTTTGAGTTGGAAACGGTTCACCTCTTGGGTGAACACTTCTGAGGCCATTATTTTACTTAACACCGAATCCGGAAAAATATGATTGCTATGCTAAACAACTGAAAAGCCAAAGGTTGCTGCATTTCGCCTATCCAGTTCGTACAAACGAACTTAGCACAGTCGAAACACATATACTCGTAGACACTGGGAAAAAGGAGGTTAATCAGAAATGGGATTCTTTATCGGAGACATGAGTCAAATTTGGGAGCAGACTCACCGGGCATTGAATTCAATCAGAAGCTGCGTATTGCCCTCACGCAGAGAATCAGTATAGGCAAACCTCCTACTCGGTAACACAATAAGCAAATAATGTCGCAGAAATGCAACTAAAAAATAAATTGTTCCAGCTCGCTAAATAATTCGCTGCTTAATTGTGGTTGAGGCCATCGTCAGAAGAATTGAGAGCCCAGCACATACGCAAAATCCCCCATCAACAAGAAATGGCTTTGGTCGCAACTCGCAAAGTTTCATCGACTGAGATAATATGGTTTACCGGCACTTCGTGCCAATCCTCTTGAAAATCTGTTAGTTTTTCGGAAACCACGAGTACCGCATGCTCAGACGGATCCGTTTTCACCATGTGGCAGACGCCATCCAAACACTCATAGCGACTGCCGGAGGAATGGTAAAGCGTGTTGGCTTCAACCTCAGGCGATGAAACATATCTACTTGCCACCAGAAATTTGCCATTTGTCAAAGCGATATTTAACAGTGACGGCTCATCCACCCCCTGCTCGAAAGAAATTTCCTGTACCTCTGCGATGGTTGTTTCCAATGCGGAAACGACATCCTGGCAATCCGGCTCAATCGTCTGCCGCTGCAGGTTATTCAGGAACAACGCAAAGAAATGTTCGGAATCTGTTTCCCCGGTAAGGCTGGCGTAAATCTCGTCGGAAAGACGGTGGCGCAGTGCACGTTTAATTCTGGCAAACCCACCGATTTCGCCGTTGTGCATAAACATGAGGTTACCATAATTGAACGGATGGCAATTAACCGCAGTGACGCCGCCGCTGCTCGCCGCACGAACGTGAGCGAAGATACAATCAGAACGAATTTTCGGAGCAAGATGACGCAGGTTCCTGTTGTTCCAGGCCGGTCGGACCGAGACAAATACTGCAGGCAATGGATCAATATCCTGCTGATACCAACCGATGCCAAAACCGTCTCCATTTAACGGTTCCTCTCTTTCCTGCGCCTTATAGCTTTGATGAATCAAAGAGTTTTTCGGCTTATACAGCAAATCGTCCATGACAATAGGCGAGCCAATATATGCGAGAAATCGACACATTTTTTCCTCCTGAAAATGAGTTATCTAAACATGAGCAATAAAGATAAGCAGAACATAAACGGAAATCAAGAAACTTGAGGATCAAGAATAGAGAGATAGATGCCGGAGGTTAAAACACGAGCAGCGCGTGATGCTCGAAAAAGCACCCACGCGCTGCCTCTGCTCAAACAAGACAATCGAACTACTTTTTGGGAATTGGATGGGCGATCTTCGCAAGCTGCTTTTTGTAATCAAAAGCCTTAAATGTCGGACTCTTTTTGTTGTGACATTTAGCGCAGGTTTCCTCACCCACCTTGACCAGCCCATACTTGGCGCCATCAATCTCACCAGCAGTGATGCCCTTCATGATTTTCTTCTTTTTGTACAGTGAACCGGGACCGTGGCAGGCTTCGCAACTAACGCCTTCTTCCAATTTGAGCTTGGGACCTTTTAGGCTAGCATCAACACCATAGGCGACAACATGACATTGAAGGCATTTGCCGGATGTGGCTGGATCGTCAACGCCATTTTCCTTGCCAATCTTTTTGGCATCATCCGTCTGTAAAGTAGCATACGCATTCGCATGCGGGCTCTTTTTCCAGATTTTGAACTGAGCACCACTCTTGGCACTCAAGTGGCAGGTTTTACAAGTCTTAACACCACCATACTTCGCATCAACTTTGCCCTGAGGATGCGGCGCTGGTCGTGTCATTGCTGCTACAAAGCAAACCAGCGTGCTCAAGAGCAATAATGTATATAATTTCTTCATCCTAATAACTCCTTTCATGAATATAACGGGTTAATGAAAAACTGACACTATCTAAGCGGATGTTTTATATCTATCTCCTTAATCTTCAAGTAAAGGCCAACCGCCAAAATCAACAAGAAGACAAGCGATACGGCCAATCCCTTCCTGCGAAATTGCACTTCAGAAAGTGCGTTCGTTCCGGCAAGCAAAGCCGCATCAGCCAGCGTCACGCCTTCATTGGTGACATTAACTATATTATCAAGGTCCAGGCTATGAATCTGAGTACGGGCTTTTACCAGAGCATCATCGGCATCATTGAGTTGATAAAGCGCATCGCTTACCTCCATACCCGCCCTCTCTGCCAATGCAACAAGACTGTCAGCGGTAGACATTTTGCTCTTTAGAAACTCAATTTGATTGCGCATTGCTATGGCTGTGGCATAGCCCTTTGAATCCTCTTCATGGCATTCAATGCAAATACTGTTCTCGCCAACGCCAAGCATTTCATCGCTCGGATGCTGAATATCATGATAATCGTGACAGGTTTCGCACTCAGGGAAATCGTTCTCCTCATAAGCAACACGGTGCGGGCTTTTGAAAAATAATTCACTATTGTTTAAGTGGCACTGCCCACAGATAAACGCAATTGACGGCGCTCCAGGCGGCGCGGCACCGTGATTGCCGTGACAGTCGTTGCACGCAGGCGCCCCCAAATCTCCTCTGTCAAGAAGCGCAACACCATGAACACTTTTGGTGTAAGATGTCAGTTGATTAATTGGAATATCATAATCTGCCATGTATTCAGCATCCGCGTGACAACGGCCGCAGGTTGATGGGACATTGGTCGGATAAATCAATGAAAGCGCATCATTTGAAGCACGAATACCGTGCACACCATGGCAGTCCACACAAGTCGCTACCTTCTCGTCACCGTTTATCAAACGCTTTCCGTGAATGCTTGTTTTGTATCGCTCCAACTGATTGGAAGCGACGCGCGGATTGAATTTGCGCATGTAAGCCGTGTTGCTATGACACCGAGCACAGAAAGTCGGGATATCTTTGCGAGATGGCACGCCGATATATCCCTTATCCGGATCCATAGCCGCATCCATGTCTCCATCTAATCCTGCCTTTGGATCGCCGCCGTGACAGTCGGCACATGAAAGTCCGTTCTGCGCGTGGACGTCGTTGCGCATTCCCTCCACAGGGACTGCAAGCTCCTCTCCTTCTTCAAGGTGGCAGGAGACGCAGCTATTGACTTCACCGGTTTGCGCACTCAAAGCAGGCGCCATGGCCAACCAAAATGTCAACATCAAAAAAGCTGCTGTATTGCTTTGCATAAATGTATCCTCAAAAAGGTCGAGTTAAAAGGTCTGTGGCAGCAAGTACGCAACAAGCGTCATCGCAATCATGTAGATCAGGACGACGATTCCAGCGATGGTAAAGAGTTTGCTCGATTTTCCTAAACGGGCATTTTTGTCCAGAAAAGGGACCGCAACCAGAAGCCCGCCGCCGACGCCAAATGCGAGGATACCCAGCAATTCTCCATCTATGAAAAGCACCTTCGCAGGAATATATTTAAGTGTCTGAAACATGAAAACAAAAAACCACTCGGGCTTAATACCCGAGGGTGCAGGTGCAAACGGGTCTGCTTTGACACCCAATTCCCAAGGGAAAATAGCCGCTGCAGCAATAAGCACTGCAAGCGCCACTATCCAGCCTAGCAAATCCCGCAAAAGAAAATTCGGGAAAAAGGGCATGGCTTTCAGTTTGGTGTCATTTCGCTCAAACTGAGGCGGTACACTCATTCCCTGCTTTTGTACAAATAAGAGATGGGCCATCAATAGTATAGTGCAAATCATTGGAAGCACTGCCACATGAAAGCCGAACAGGCGAGTCAATGTTGCACCGGTTACATCTTCACCACCACGTAAGAATTTCAAAAAAAAGTCACCAACGAAGGGCACAACAGCGACGATTTCAGTTCCCACTTTGGTAGCAAAATAGGCCAACTCATTCCATGGCAGCAAGTAGCCCGAAAAACCAAAGCCGAGGGATAAAAATAATAGCAGCACGCCGCTAACCCATGTAAGCTCTCTGGGTCGGCGGTATGCCTTCATAAAGAAAACACTAAACATGTGCACAAATGCCGCCCCAATCATTAGATTTGCAGACCAACTGTGCAACGAACGGATGAGCCAACCAAACTTGACTTCAGTCATGATAAACTGCACACTCTCAAACGCTGCCTCGGCAGTTGGCCGGTAATACAGCAACAGCATAATGCCGGTAACAACCTGAATAATGAAAAAGAAGAGTGTGATTCCACCCAGGTAGTACCAAATACTATGACGGTGCTGGGGCACTTCCTTTTTTTTGATAAGATACCCAAGTGCGGAAAAGTCGTAGCGGTCTTTCAACCACAATTTCAGCTTGCTTTCGCCAGCCTCATTCACTCCAGCTTGGGCTCTTTGGGGTTCTTGTGTAACTTCAGCCATATTAATCCTTCCTCAACAAGTCCAGAAACCTCTCCGGTTCAACTTTATCCGGTTATGAAAACTGCATAACTGCCGTTTCAAACTCTACTCACAACAATATCATCCCCGCTGATATCAACATCGTAAACTTCAAGAGGTCGTGGCGGCGGACCGATTATGTTTTTTCCAGTCAAATCAAAATGGCCGTTGTGGCAGGCACACCAGACGTGTTTAAAATCCTCGCGGTATTGAACTGTGCACTCCAGATGCGTGCAAACAGCAGAAAACGCTTTATATTCGCCCTGCTCATTGTGTACCAGCATTCCTGGCTTTGAGCCAAACTTGAAAACTTTTCCAGAATTTCGTGGCAGTTCTCCCACTTTTGCTGCAACCACACTATTCTGCACTGCTTCCTGAATTTTAGGTGGAATCATAAAATTGAAAAGTGGTACAACTATTGACCCTAAAGTGGTTAACAACCCACCACCTAAAATAAAATTCACAAAACGCCGACGCGGCATCGCGTCAACCGATTGTGAAGTGTCTGATGTCTTTGTAGGTTCCGGCTTTTGTGCCTCAGAACTCATGGGTACCCTCTTGCTTTATTATAATTTCACTGAATGTATTATCCCGATCACAGGGCACTTTACATTTTTCTCGCATGCTCACAGCACTGTTTTGTGCCACTAATAAAGCCAACTTGAAAGACTCTCAGTTTCTAACGTCACACTTAGGCTGTACAGACGTACGAGGCATATGAAAACATGACTGAAAAAAATGCCTTTTGATTTGATTCCTGAGTTAGATGACATCATCTAACCGATCATTGCGAACCCGTATTTAGCAATATTTGTTTGTTATAGTGCCGAGTTCACAATGACAGTCTGCCACAAAGAAGCTGATTCAGGAAGAAAACAATGTGGCGTGTCCTCTTCCTGAACAGACAATAAGAATCCTAGAAATTAAACAATACTGACGAATGAGACCAGAATCCCAAATCCTCAGTTCCAAAGGCTGATTTCATCAAATCGCCGGGGATAAAAAAGGATAGCCCTGCAGTCCAGGTAAAGTTCTTTCTGAACTTGTAATTCCCTACAAGATCAATTTCCTGTCCAAAGGCATTGTCGCCATTGCCGGCATCTTCCGCCGATAAAAAGTTGTGAAAATGGGCACCAATGCCCCACTTGGCTGATGGCTTCAGTTGCACTTTGACCATCATGTCCTTCAGCCCAAGTCCTCCCGATTGGGCCGGTACATTGATAAAATAATCCATGTAGCCATAAAACTTGTGATTTGTCGCGAACAGTGTGTTAAAGGAATTTACTTTGTTATCCGTCAGATCCTCACCGGACAGATAATCATAACCGAGTGTAAAGGCCGGCTTCAAATTAGAATTTGCAAGTGCGTAAGTAACTGCGCCTGTTAGCATAAAAGCGCTGATATCAGCACCCCGTGTCTTGCCACCCTGAAACGCGAGTTCGGCTTTATAGCTCAGGCTATTTTTCTTGCCGCGCAAGTAGGTGCCAAGTGTGGCTTGCTCAAGCGTATTCTCACCACCTATGTCGGTTCCATCAATCTGGGCCAGAAGGTAGAAATCTGCCTGAAAGCTCTCCGAACCGCTGTACATGCCGTACAGTCCACCGAAATCAACATCATTTTCATCTGAGCGATCACCCGCAAGATTCCCTGGTGTGGCAACACCAGCAGGTGTACTTCTTTCCATAAGGCGAGCGCTGAACGCATCTAACTTAAATTTATCCGTGAAATTAATAGTGGCCACACCGCCGTCAAACGACCGCCCGACATTGTGCCAACCCACAGCCCCAATCACGCGCTGATCGCCGTAACTCAGTTCCATGCGGCCTAATTTAATGTCCAATTTGTTGAACAAAAAATGGTTCACCTTGACATAAGCCTGATGTAAATCCAAATTAGCACGGCTCGCGAGCGTATTTGTTTCTTGCCCGTAAACCCGTGAGTCCTGTATCTGAACAAATGCCGTTACATCCTCTGAGGGCGTCATAAGCACGCCGAACCTTGTACGCAAATAGGTGTAAGAATTAAAATCGGTGTCATTGTTGAAATCTCGTTGACTGACCTCAGAGCGTTCACGAATCTGGGCTTTGTAAGTAATTTTCCCATTCTCCTGTGCCAAAATAAATTGAGGCATGGTCACCAAACCAAATAGCAAAATAGCTACTGCTCTTTGTAGTACTCTTTTCATTCTTTTCCTCTCTCTCGTTTTTTTGATCAAAAAATAAGCTGTCGCACAACCTTAATTATATTGGTTGTTTGACAGCTTATTTTACAGTTAATTCTGCTCTAGTTGCCGTACCGTTTATTAAATTCATCCTGAGCCTTGCGTCTTTTTTCTTTTTCCTCAGGACTCAAATTGCCAGTGTACCATGCATGCTCAGGCCGCGCGAGCAATTCATCAATGGCCTTTTGCAATATCTTGGCGCCTTTTACTTTCTCAGCATCACCGGATTCCATATTCTTATGCGCAACCTCCTTCAACTCGGGGATGAACTTGGTGTACCAATGTTTAGCAACTTCATAAAGACCATGCCAGTGGGTGTAATCAGGCGCCATCATCGCGGCACCGTGCCTGGCTCGGCGCCCTTCATGATGCCAAATTTCCCACCAGGTCCATTCAACATCTTCATCAAACTTGGTTTTGGAAATCAAGTTATTGCCGTAAAGGATTTTCATAAAATTCATGCCGGGCTTTGCAAACTTGCTATTGTACAGATTGATCACACCGTCGTATTGCTCATAGAAATTATCGACGTAACTGGGCGTATGGCAAACAGTGCACACCTGCTGCATATTTTCGCGGCGTGTTTCCCAACTGACCTTAGCCATCTTGGTCAATCCGAGTTTTGCATCGGAAATTTCAGGTCGCACCGAGGCGGGCGGACGATTGTTCCAACTTATTCTCATCCCTACATCGTGCGTTACCGGAACCAGATCTCCGTCAGTTGTGCGCACCGCAGACATGTGGCAAGTTGCACAAGTCGGAGCGGCTGTGTAATCTTCACCCAATACCCATTTGGCGCTTTCAATATTCAGATCATCCTCATGGGCGGCAAAAGCGATCCCGTGCTTTGACTCCTCGTAAACTTCCTTTTGTGGATGATCAGGACCCAGGTGGCACTTTCCACAGTTTTCCGGCCGGCGTGCTTGCGCAGCACTGAATGCATGTCGCTGATGGCAGGCCGTACAGGAGCCTTGTGATCCGTCCGGATTAATACGGCCGATACCGGAGTTTGGCCAGCCGGTTGGCTTCAACGAACCGTCTTTATTCACTTCGACAACGCCGCCGTGGCACTGTTTACAGCCACTGACCGTCAAGGCGGAACCCCCATAGAAATTTTTGTCGCCCTCGACAATGTCAGCCAGAAAATTATCCAAGGAACCCAGAATCAAAGCCGCTTTTGCGTGATGGCTTTCATCAAATTCCTTTACTTCTTTCGAGTGGCATTTGGCGCAGTCCTTTGGAGAAACAATAATGCTGATGAAACGGCCATTGTGTTCAAACGCATCCTTCTCGCCCTCATTTGCCTGGTGGCATTCAAAACAACTGACATTGGCTCTGTAGTGCTTCGAAGTGCCCCATTCCTGATAAATCCCAGGTGTCTCATCAGAGTGACATTCCAGACACTCCTTACTTGCTTCTGTTAGCTCGGCCGGGATAACTGTTTGAGCATTTGCAACAAAAGCTCCCGCCTGCAATAAAACAAGTGCCAAAATTATGAATAGCGGTAACTTAAACTTGTGCATACTTCTTCCTCCTCATAAGTGAAATAGTGCAGTGGTTTTAATTGGTGTTTAGCCGCGAAATAGCATCTTTGCCATTTCAGATAAGTACTCACGCTCCAGACAGCCATCACTCTGGACAAACATACCGAAACTTGAAATTTTCGGTTAATCACTAATTTTTATTCGAGCCGCATTTTTTGCAATATTAAATTTAGCACGACAAATATTAGACCAATATGAAATGCAATTAAAAAGAACTGTTTTTATGAAACTTACAGATTTTTTATGATTACATAAGTGTCTTGTTGCTCTCAAGTATGGGAATCCAATGCACTTTTATTTCTCAAGAGTAAAAATCCAGCCGGGGGAAAAACGAATTACATTCGCCCCAATAGAATTGATGTCCATGTCGTTCACGCGCTGGAAATGCAGGTTGTTTCCCTTAATCTCACTCCTTCAACTCGTGGCAATAGCTTCCACAGAACCCAGTCGGTGACTGCTCTGAATTAACATGGCATGAATAACACAGGGCGCTGTCATCTTCATGAAAACTTGAACTATCGCCAAATCGATTGGCAAAACCTGGGTCATGTGTTTGTGGATTTGTGCCTTGAACATTGTCAAAATCAGTGTGGCAAAGAAGGCAAGCAGGGTCGTCCCCCTCGGTGCTGTGACAAGCCGCGCAACTTTCAATATCCCTTTTGGCTAGCTCTGCATGACGGCCACCGCCGGTACCAACAACTCCGGCAACAGCACCCCAATCAGAGCCTCCGTGCCAGCCTGGCTTGCCTGCAACATCCACACCTTCCGCCTCATGACAGGTCTGGCAGAAATTTACTGATTCGTGACAGACAGAGCACTCCTGCGCTCTCCCCTGTGCCTCAATTGGATGCGTGAACCTGAAATTGAGTCCATGGACGCGTGCAAGCCGCAATCCTTTTGTTCCGGAAGAAGGGGCAAAAGGCGCTTGTTTGTCTTGACTTAAACCTTGTGCAGCGGTAAAGGAAGTGCTTAACAATACGCCCCCTTCATGGCATTCGGAGCAGTCATTTTGTGAGTGGCACATGGCACATTGCTCATCTTCAATTCTGGCAATGTTCTTGTGCGCTACGATAAAATCCGCCGTGTGATCGTTTGGCCGGAGATTGAGTGTGCTCGTGTGACAAACAACACATTCCAGACTGGCCTGCTGGTTGTTGTGACATTCTGAGCAAGCGTCCATTGATGCACGACTTTCAGCGTTTGCTAAATCCACTTCACTCAGATTTGTGTGACAGGATTTGCAATCTACTTTCAGTTCTGTTACATGGAATTTGTGGCTATAATTGACAGACGCTGGTGCCAACTCAAACGTTGTCCAGCTTTCCTCGTCGCCTGGATGACACACTTCGCATTCCTCTTCATCTTCAACATCATGACAGTTTGCACAATCATCCATACCAGGCAAAAGATTGTCACTGCTCACTTGACTTTCCGATGCTTTCGCGTGACAATCAGTGCAAGATGCCTCAGCCTCGGCTTGATGAAACTTGTGCGAAAAAATAATGACTTCCTTGCGGTTCTGCAGCTTTGTCTCAGACTGCACAAGCACCGCTCCCAAACCAAAAAATGAAACTCCGAAAATCAACAACCACTGTTTTGCTGTTATGTTATTCATAAGCTTGGTCTACCTTCCTGATTTGAAGAACCAGTAATTGGCTTTAATAAACAATCGAAAATCGTTGCGTAAGAATCGGTTGCGAACCCCATGTCCCATGAAATCTATTGAAAGATGTTTTCCTTGTCTGTAATTAAAACCCACACTTCCGGTCAAAGAAGTATTCTTGTCGGATTTTTCATCAAACAGGCTGTAACGCGAAAAACCGCTACTGGCGAGCAGGGACAGTTTTTGTGTAAGTGGATAATTGAAGGCGACATGCAGCCCGTTGTTTAAGCCACCGTACCCGCTTCTGTAATTGTACCCCAGAAAGCCATGTTTATATCTAATGCCAGCTCCGAAACGGATGGTTTTATCTCCTTCATATTTTTGCAGACCCAAATTTCCGTTGACAAACCAACTTTGTTTAATGTTGTAGCTGGCTCGCAGTCCAACGTGCTGGCTGGTGTTTTGCGTAAACACTGAAAAGAGCGAATTGGCTTCAAGCAAAGGGGCACGATGCACAAATTCACCCGTTAAATCGATTTTTTTTGACACAGACAGGCGCAGCTCAACCTGGCCCCTTCTGACACGCTGCTGCTCAATATCAAAATCGAGTCTGCCATAAGTACTAAATTTGCTTGAAAAACTACGAAAAATATCCAGACCGGCAAGACGTTGCTCAAGGCTTTCAAAAGAAACAACCCGATTAGTATACCGACCGGGCTGAGAATAAGCAACAGGCCGGCGATTTCTTTGCACAAAACTAAGGAGAATTTTACTGCCGAACAGTTTGTCCGTGCTCACTCTCATACCAAACGAATGACCAGCATCCCAGTCCGCTATTTTAACTTTGTTTACAAATGGAACCAGGGTACCGACAAAGCCACCGACCTTCAAATATTTGCCGGCCTGAAGCTGAATGTCCAGACCATCAATGGTGCCATAAGCCACGCCTGAGTAAATGCGCTGCCTGCCAAGTCTAACTCTGCGAAGCACGCCTTTTCTCTCTCGCCACTGCGCGTAGGTGTTATAAAGTCTTGGAATAAGATCGTCATCCGCTTTTTGCGCAATGTCCTGCGATGCCTGGCCGTAGAAGTGAAACGACAGCCTGTTCGATGCCAGTTGCCCAACCGTGATACGGGCCGTCTGGTAGACCCGAAGATGATTCTCAGAAATGCTATCCGATGTGGACCGCTCCCACGAATAAAACGAGGTTGAAAGCCGGGCACTCAGTGACTGGCCAAAACCCGGTGCAGTTAAAGCCAGTGCCAAGGGAACCCACAATAGTTTTTTTAACATGTTACCCCTCTAAATAGTGTTCACTCCCATTGCCTGCCTGAACAGAGATTCCAAGTCTGTAATTCTGAAAAAACCGTTTACTGCAATTGTGAAGTTCCATCGTGACATTCGCTGCAGGCCGACTCTTTCCAGGCTTCGTCGATGTCAACGGGATGTTTGAATTCGAGGCCACCGGGTGCAATCATTTCCCCTTGTTCACCATTGCCTTGAGAAAGAATGATGTGGCACGTACTGCAATCATTAGAAATCGTTTCGCCATCCTCAGTTATAAATGCGCCGTTGTGGCAGCGATAACATCCCGGGCTGGTGAAATGGCCGATGTTATCTGGGTAAACATCCCAGCGTACCTTCATCTTGGGGAAAAAATTCTGGCTGTAGATTTTCTGAACACCCGCAATCAGACTGTCAATATCTGTTTTTCTTTCTGCAATAACGTCCGGGTATTCCTCTTCGTAAGCGCTCCGAATCGTGCCGGCAATCGCTGTCAGTGCGGAGTCCTTGGTTGTAAATTCGCCAATCAAAGCCTCAATGCCAATTCGCTTGGCACTGGGTAAGGATTTGTCAATCCACCCAGCCGTTAATGCACGATTCATCGCCTTGCTAGGCGTTTGGTAAATATGAGTAGGCCGGTTATGGCAGTCGATGCAATCCATTCTGCGTTTGGCATATTTGCCCATATCTTCCGGCTCAATGGGATTCTCTTCATTAATATATTCACGGACTTTGCCTTCATGATCTTTGATGCGGACCCAGCCAATTTCCTGCCTGCGTTCATCAGTGGCAATATAGTCTATTTCATTGGCAATATTCATGTGCCAGTGAATTCCCTCGGCAATCCCAATATTCTTGCTACCTCCTCCGGTCTTGATTAGAAGACGGATCGGCCAGTGACTGTTCTCTTCATCTACCATATAGTGGTCATAGATTTTTTCGAGAGAACCGTGAAATTTGTCCGGCCAATGGCACTGTTCGCATGTTTCACGGGCCGGTCGTAAATTTTCAATAGGGGTAGGTATTGGCCGTGGGAACAGGTCAAAACTGGCGGCATAAACCTGGTATGCACCTGAGAGTTTAGACCTCACATACCAATCCGCCCCATGCCCGACATGGCACTCGGCACAGGTCACGCGCGCATGCGGAGAATGTTGGTAAGCCACAAATTCCGGCTCCATCACAGTGTGACAAACCTGGCCACAAAAAGTGACTGATTCGGTAAATTCATAAGCTTTGTAACTGCCAATAGCCGTGGCAAGCAAAAAAACTATCGTCACGGAAGAAAAAACCATGGTAGCACGCCGGTGCGAAGCTTTGCCAAGATCGACATAAAAAGATCTCGGTTGTATCTCCCCAAGGTCCGACGCCCAACGTCGTCGTTCCAGAATCATACCAATTGGAATCAAAACCAGCCCAAGTACAAGCATGGCCGGCAGGATAATAAATGCAATAATGCCGGTATAAGGTGCCGGGTCTCCCATTATTACGTCAAAAATTACAATTGCCAGAATGACCACAAAATTAACAATCGCGGCAACAGCCCCAAACATGCTTATTGGGTTATAAACAGAACTTGGTAGTTTTTTAAGCACTCGTTCCTCCGATATGCGTGCGGAAAATCAATTTTCAGTCGCGGCAGTCACAGTTGTATTTTTTCGATGCCGCGCGTAAAGCAATGACAATCCAAGCAAAACAGATCCCACTGCCAGAAACAATATGATACGCAAACCTGCGTTTAATTGAGCCATATCAATTAGAAAAACCCGAAAAAGTACCGCCAGTATGGTACCGAAAGCCATCCACCGATACTTCACTTTCTTGAGTAGCAAACTCATCCCGAAAAAGAACAGCGTTGCCACGAGCCACAAAAGACTGACATAAGGCGCCGGCACCGCGTGAGAACAGCCGTACAGAATAATGACAAAAGCTGAAGCAAGATACGCACTGCGAATTTTCTCTGTTCTAAGTTCCAGGCGCTGCTGCTGCCAATTCAGTAATCTGGCGCTGATTAGCGCGACTATCGCATAACTTAAATTTACAAAATTATTCGATTCAAAAAACTGCAAATAGGCCAGAAAAATACCAAGATAAATAAAGCTGTTTACAACAACAAGTAGCCTGGACCTGAACCAAACTGCGTTTGAAACAACCAGCAAACTTTGCCAGCCCAACCAAATAAAATACTCCGGCGCATCAAACTGCAAAAAGATGGCCACACTCAAGCCGAAATAACCAAAGCAAGCATTTATTGAGGACGCGTATTTACTTTGATTTCTGCCCCAATTCAACATGGAAAAAACGAGAAGAAATCCTGCAAGCACGACATAAACAATAGCCAGATGTGGCTTATGGAACATGAAACCTGCAAGTGACGCCAGCACGGACATACCTGTCGCATTTACGAAAGTCAGGGACAGTTCAAACATCTCCGATCGGTTGTTTTCCTTTGCAAACAGCGTTGGAAGCGCGAACAAAGCTCCGTAAACAAACAGGTAAATCAAACTATTTTGATGCTCTGACGCTATCTGCAACGGTCTGCCAAGCAGTGGATTGTTGAGCATCCAAAGCAGGTGAGTTACATAAACCAGAATCATGCAAACAATAAACGATTTCTGCCAGGAAAATCTGAACAATGCAAAGGCGCCGGCTGCCGCAGTCAACACCAGCATGAGCTGACAATAGTGGCTGGACTCGCTGATCAAGCCGGTCGCGCAACACAAAAAAAATGTCAATCCGGTGAGCAGCTCGCTCCCACGTTTTAACGACAACAGGTAAAACGCCACCAACAAACCGGTGAGTGCAATCAGTGCAATCGTTTGGTTGGTCAAAACCGGCGTGCTGTTCAAAAAATGCAAGCGAAGTGTGACAAAATAACAAAGAACAAGACCACCGCCAAACAATAGCCTCGACAGGTGCTGTAACGTTACACGCCAAATTCTTGATAACGCGAAAACACCCGCCACCAACAAATAGGCGACCAAAGTCGTCACAGCAGGCGGAACGGAAGCAAATGGGTAGCTGACGAGGAATGCGACCCCCAAAAGCAGAACGAGCGTCCCGACCCGTGCCAGCCAGAATTCGCCGATTTTAGACTCCAAAGAGGCTGCTGCGCCGGTCGAGGGCGTTTCAGCTAAAGTGTCGGAGATGCGGTTGGGTTCGCTAACAGTCCGGACGGACTCCCGCATCGATATGTCGAGGTGATTTTCGAGAAACAAAACCCGCTTCTCCAGCATCTCGATTTTGCGCTGAAGTGTATTCGGCTCGGGTTGTTGACTTTTAATTGATTCGTCCATTGCACCAGAAATAGAATCTATGACTTCGGTGGTCACAGGCATTGCGACAACCGTTTTCCCGCTTGATACAAAGAAAATTACAAATTAAAACATCGGGGATTCCTGACCGAAAACATTGATGTTGCCATTAACATGCTTCGATTTGTCAATAATGACCCCGGCAGCATCGATAACCGAGCCATGACAATTGGCGCATTGATTGAGTTCGGCAGCAGCATGCCCGACCGGGGGCAAATTATGGCAACTACCGCAAACTACAGTCGATGGTTCAGTCCAGATCGGTGTTGCATTATTGCCCCTGATTTCATCCTCGGTATAAATGAAGCTTCTGCTGGACTGATCCTTCGCTAAGCTCCAATTTCCATGACAATATGAATTGGAACAAGAGACTGAGCCTTCATCCCAAACCGGATTCGCAGCATCGGTCAGTGCAAGTTCGCTGAATGTGACTTCAGCCGGTAAGTCAGAATCGGCATGACCGGCGCTGGAAAAGCTGGTTGGAACCACGTGACAACTTGAACACGCGTTGCCATCAGTGAAAGTAGCGCCGCTCAGATGGGTTGTGTGTGCTCCCACGCCCTGAATGTTGACAGCCGTGTTTCCGTCCAGATCGCGCGGAGGTGCCCCGGTTAAATTATCACCGCCACCGTGACAGACAATACAGTCTTCAGGCGTAGTTGCATGGCAAGTTAAACAAGATGTGCCTGAAGCGCCGCCATCATATTGTTCACCATGGCAGGCTTGACACTGCGCAAGATTCCATTGTGTATTCCTGATGAACTTGCCATGAAAATCCTGCGAAGTTTTTGTGAGCCAGCCGGTAGCGTGAAATGACTTTGATACAATAGGAATGTCGTCGTGCAGGTCGCTGCATGCGTGAAACATCCAACCAGTCAACACACAACAGCAAAGGAAAAAACAAGTTTTCAAAGTACCTTCTTTGTGAATCCTCATGTGCTCCAAGTCTCTTTGAGTTTCTGTTGTGCGAGCAAGGCGTTTTACCAAAAACGACCCCATACCCACTTTAATCTGTTAGAGTGTCACAGCCAAACATGGTAAGGCAATTGTGTAACATTCATTCCTGCAATAGTACGTTTATGTTCTCAGAAGATCAAGTATTGTTTATACAAATTTCAACTTTCTATGACTGCCCAAATCAGCATAAAGGCCTTGCAAAATGCCACTTTCCAGGTCCTCGCTGCCTCCGGCTGAAATGTATGTAAATTACTCCGAACTGTGCTTCGCGCGCAGCTCCTCAGCCATCGTGCTTATTTCCGAAAGATCCCGGGTCATTTCGCTCCAGCCATACCAGAGTGCATAATCCGGATTGGCGTGAAATGTACCCTGAAACGCACGCATTCGGTGTTTCAGGTGCATGACAAATAGTTGTTGTTCTATTGGCGTTGGTGCGTCATGGAAAGTAAGCAAATCAGGAAAAGGATAGGCATAGTTAACCGGTTTTTCCAAAATGCCATCGGCATACAAACCAGCGATAATTCGAATCGCTTTTGCCAAAAGATGGTCCACTTCCTTGATCATATCATCGCCCTTTTGCAACTCTGCCCTGGCAAAATTATCTGAGTGACAATCACTGCACACCTTTAACATTTTATCGCGCTCTCTCTGCCAGTCTTCCTGCGTTAGGCGCGCGACATCTGCGGCTTTTACCACGTCTAGCCGGGCCGTTGGATTGCCGGAAGGGTCTAGTACGCCTAGCGCCTGCAAAATAGTCACTTGGTCAGCCTTCCATTGTTCGTCTTCAGGTAAAGGCAGCCGCACTGCCAGGAACCCCCATGCTGTTCTCACTTCATGATTGCCGTCCTGCATGTGGCAAGTTTGACAGGTTGGTGCAGCCGTTCCAGGTGGCAAAGTGCCATTTTGTTTTAATAGAGCACGTACACCGTGCTTGGAGGAAGAGTACATTTCCCATTGCGGGTGGTCAAAGCCCATGTGGCAAGTTTGGCAGGCCTGGGGTTGTCTGGCCTCAACCACTGAAAAAGTGTGGCGCGTGTGGCAGGCATCGCAGGAAGCCATGCCAAAACCCGCACCTTCTTCCTTAAGTTCCTTAATATCATCAATAGATTTTAATCCCACTTTATGACAACCGCCACAGCCTTTCATACCCTTTGTTAAAGACATGGGTAACCAGTGGGTCGTCGGCATGGCTGACATGGCAGCCCAGGCAAGAGAATGCTTGCCCTTTTTGAATTGAGCTACTTGATCTTCGTGGCAGTCGTTGCAGGTTTCAGGGGTTGGAATTTCCACTTTGCTTACATCTTCGGCAGACATGTGACCATCGCCGTGGCAAACATCGCAACCGACTTCATTCTCGCTGTGCTTGCTCAACTGCCAATCCGAAACAATGTTCGGCGTGATCTTTTTGTGGCACTCGACGCATTCCTGCGCCGAACTGGTACTCACAATAAAAAAAATCAAAAGCGCAACAAGAGCTATTACTGATTTCATTTAATTCCTCCGCCTTCTGTATTGATATGTGCGGTTAAAATGAAAAGACAGCAGGTTAGCGAGTTGACTGCCGACCTGCTGTCTTTATCAAGAATCACAATAAATAAAATCTTTTGAACTACTTATTTGATGAGGATCAGTTTTTTGGTTGCCGCAAAGCCATTCACTTCCAGACGGTAAAAATACAGGCCACTGGCCAGGTTGGAGCCGTTAAAGATTATTCTTTGGCTCCCTGCTGGCATGACCTTGTCCAGTATGGTTGCGACTTCCTTACCAATAACATTGTACACCTTCAAAACTACCTGCCCTTGTTTAGCGACATTAAATTCGATATTTGTGCTCGGATTGAAGGGGTTCGGATAGTTCTGAGACAATGAGTACTCCTCGGGAATGGTAACCAGATCGCGGCTGTCTACACCAGTAATCGAAGGGATACTCAAAGTATTGAGTACATTTCCTGAAGTCCAGTGCGAACTGCCACCACCATTATCTATCAGAGCCACACCAAATTTGAATGTACCGACGGTAAACTGAGCATCATCGTCGTTGCCGGTATTCAAAGCACGCTTGATTTCCGTGTACCAGACACCATCCTTCCAGATAGCTGCCTGCGTTACGTCAGCACGGCTATCCAGTGGAACTCTCAAAATGCGTTCCGGTACGACTGCACTGAAACCGGCATAGACCGCCCAGGCGTTCGTCAAATCACCGGCAGCCATCGTTGCCACTTCCAGTGCTTCACCGTTGTCAATTTCCGCCTGACGCAGAATCATGGCGTCAATGTAATCAGCGGGATTGGTTTCGATGTATTTGGGTGCATTTTTGTCAGCATTACGGTTATGCGAGTAAGTGCTGCCACCGGCGTCGCCATGACGACCGCCATCACCGCTATCCGTAAAGTCACCAACATATTTATCATCGACGTACCCAACAAGTGAGACTTCACCGGCTGTAACTTCATGCGAAGCAGGATCAATAGTAAGAACTCCAGCCTGATTGGCGCTTACTGTTCCAAGGGAACGCGCTGCTTTCATGTGCCACATATCTGCCTTCTGACCCGTTGGCAAGTAAGCATCATCGGCATTGGTGGTATGGTCATTACCGGCATTTGTGTTAGCAATATCCGTGTGGCATTTGTTCATGCAACCTCTGGCATCCCAGTCTTCTTCCGGAATGCTGATATTCCACAACATGCCCAGGCGGTCTTCATTTTGTCCCGAACTTTTCGCCCAGGCAGAGCCATCAAAGCTCCAGGAGCCACCACGGGTCATACTGAGGGTCGCGTCATCCCATTTGGCGAGAAAATAAATATCCGTCAGCGTTACGGCAGCTTTCATAGAGACCATTCTGCCATTGGCCAGCGGAATATCTTTAGTCCAGTCAATACCGGCCCAATCGGTGGTGTCACCATCCATTGTGAAAGCAGAGGTCACTTCGGGCGCTTCAACTGTCTTGCCCTCGCCGCCCAATTGCCTGAACCACTGGTTGTCATACCAGTAAAGTAACTCTTCCGCCAGATCAACATCTGTCTGCTCAGACCAGTCAGTTAAATTATCAGAAGCAACATCAACACCAAAGTTAGGCATAGATTCCTTGATGTGACAGCTTACCGCACAAGCATTAGGCATTGCCATGTCCAACGTCTTTTTGGGGGAAAGAGCTTCAAAAGTATGGGCATGAATATCATAAGCAACTGCAGATTTGATGATCTTTGGATTATGACATTTGGAACAACGACTGGCACCTGTGCCTGTTGGATCGTACTTATGGTTTGTATGTTTACTTACAACCGCTGCAATAGCATCAACATTAGTCGTATAGTCTGCTACCCATTCAATTGGAATATCCGTAAAATCTCCATGCGTAGCATGACAGGCTAAACAGAGGGTGTTGTTATCATTCTCAGTAGCAATCGTAATCTCTGCGCCAGTCGAATCTTCGCTCACCCTCGCGGTTCTCATATGATGTTTCTCTGAGTTGTGAACATCGTGACAATCATAACATGTAACGTCACGCCAAGGCATCAAAAGGTCACCTTTGCCACTTACATTAAAATCAAAAAATTGTTGATGGTGCTTTTTGGATGAACCGTCCGGCCAGTCACCACCCCCATCTGAGTAAAGGCTAGCCACCAAATCCCCGAGTGACCAGGAGGTAAAATTGTCATCGTCGTAAGGAAAGCTGAAAGTATTATTAGGCAAGCTTTTACCACGAGAGTGGCACATGCCGCACATGTTGGCAGCTTCTAGCGTGGTCATGTCGGTAGCAGGGTTGATGATCTTTGTTTTGTCTGTGGTCATGGCGTGTTCGCTACCCGGTCCGTGACATGTTTCACAGCCGTTATTAAGTTGCTCTTTGACACCATCACCATCTAAATCAAAAATGTTATTGTTGGTATAACTGGTGATAGTCGTTGGGTCAATTGCACCACCACTCATTGTCCACTCACCGTTTGCATCTTTTGGGTTTATCACCATTCCGGTTGTGTGACAGCCCGAACAGCCTTTGGTGAAGCTTCTGCTGTTTGTGGCAATGTCAGATAAAGCGGAAGCCGACGTAAATACAGGAACGTTGCTCGGCGTGCCGTTATCATGTACCCAGTAGTCGTCCGGGTGATACAGAACATACTCATGCGTTTTTTCATTATATTGAATTGGAGAAATATACATGTCAGCGGATTCTGCGCCAGTTGAATCAGGAATCCGCATCGCGTAACGTTGTTTGTACAGACCACTACCACCATAGGTCAAGTAAACGCGAGAAGTCACTTCACCGATTGTAATGGTATAACCATCGTTCGCACTGTAAGCCAGAATGGGTGCATTTGGCTTAAACGGATCAAAAGCACTGCTGATGTCATTAAAGTTCAAGCCATCGTGAAAATCGTCGACACCGTTTGAATCGTAATCGTTAACGACTCCAAAAAGATCTTGCATTGTTTTTGAATCGTCCGTTACATCAGAGTACCCGTTGGCGTGCATGGACGTCCGCCACCCGGTCATATCACCCAGACTTGGGTTACTGTGGCACTGCAAACATTTTTCCGGGCCAACATAAGTGCTTTGGGCAGAAAGGCCCGGCACCATCATGAACATGCTGAATAGTATCAGCCCGGTCAGTAATGTGTAGCATTTTTGTAACATAAGAAACCTCCTTGAAAGTGAACAGCAAGTAATACAGTTAATTGAGTTTATGAAATAGCACATCGTTTAGTGCCGCGAAATTAAGGGGTTTTACAGCATAATAAACCACACCCTCTTGTAGAAGTTGTCCACCTAGCTTTTTCGAAGGCTCAGAGGAGAGGACAACAACTGAAATTTTTGGCCGAATTCGCCGTAAGATTTTTACTGTTTTTAATCCGATATCGTTTAAGACCTCAAAATCATAAATAACCACCTGGAAATCTTGCTCTAGAACTTCGAGAAGTAAATCCAACTCATCATTGACAATCGCCGGTGTGATGCCTGTTTCGCTCATTTGCTCCAAAATCTGCTCGCAGCAAATGTCGTCACGACAGGATAATAAAATATTTCCTTCCACTCCTTGCTTCTCCGCTGACCTGATGTCATTATTGACTTCGGTGATCGTCTATTCAATATTCGTACCAAAAAGTCTCAAAAACAACAGTACTAAAGTAGTTGCACTAAGTTTATAATAATTATATACTTAAATTGAGTAGTCTAAAATGGTACTTTGCAGTTTTACCTAAATGCATCAGCAGGAATGTGATCGACTTGTCGCAGTATTTAAGTCGTATTCAAATATTGACTTGTTTTTTTTAAACTTAAGTCAATTGAGGCACCAACACCCCAACTGCGACATGCATGCCCCATTTTTCCGGGAATGGATCTATCTTGAGGTCTATCTAGAAAAAAGCTGTCCGTAAAGAGCAGAAATATTTAAATAATTGTGTTCAAGCGAAATGGGCTGTTTGTCAAAGTCCCGGGAGTTCGTGCAATATGCTAACCTGAATAATTCACAGCACCCTTGTCATTCTGGAGGAATCTTGTAATTTACAGCAGTTTACCAAGTTAACAAGACTCCCCCTGAGTGACAATCCGGTGCATGACATTTGATTCTTAAATCGTAAATTTAGGAACTAACCAGGCTAAACAATCTCGCAAAAAAAAACGCGCAGGAAGGATAACCTTCCTGCGCGCCGAAAGATACGGTAAAGGATGCTGCTTTTTATTTCATCACGATCATTTTTCGTACAGCAGCAAAACCATTTATCTGTAGTCTGTAGAAATAGATTCCAGAGGTTAGTTCGCTTGCACTAAGCGTGATCTGGTGGAATCCCGCTTCTAACCGTCCATCCATTACTTCCATTGCAACTTCGCCCAAAGCGTTGTACACGGTCAAAGTCACATGACCGGGTTGCTTCAAACCAAACTGTATGTTGGTCGTTGGATTAAACGGGTTTGGATAATTTTGTGCCAGCGAGTACGCTTCAGGAATAACACCCGGGAAGTTACCTTCGACGGAAGTCACCATCAGGCTGAACTCACTAGAGAAGGCGCTTTCATTGCCGGAGAAATCATGTGCAGACAGGCGATAGTAGTATTTCGTTCCGATAGCCACGCCTGCATCAACATAAGATGCATCTGTGATTTTGGCTATTGGTTCGGTGCCAGTGGGATCGAAACCAACCGTTGTACTGCGGTAGAGGGTAAAGTAGTTAAAGTCGCTATCAACCGAGTCATCCCAGGTCAGATCGATTCCAGCCGTGGTTTCCTGTCCAGCCAGGTTGGTGGGAGCCATGGGCATCAGATTGTCAATCGAGTAGCCGCTCAGCGGTAAAGTCACAGCATAAATAGCAGTGACATTGGTGTGACCGGAAACTTTGAATGTTGACAATTTCAGCCCGGCAGCGGTTGAATCAAATAATGTAGGCACAATTGCGCTATATTCCGCCATTGCAGATGCAGGTACAGAACCAGCAAAATCCCATAAATCGCCTTCAAGATCAAGGCGGCTGCCGGTCTCCAGTTTTGCAATGTCCTCAGAATTTACGTTCAGTGTGTTCAGCGTGCCTTTTCTACTGGCAGCACCACCTTCAACCTTGCGCCACACCGCATAGTTGCGAACAGGATTGTTGCTTATACCGTCGCCGCCGAAACGAGTCCAGGTAACACGAACTTGTTTACCCTGGTCGTTTGGAACATCCATAACTGATGTAACATCGCCTTCGGCCAATACACCGTAAGTTAAGGCTGCTTCCGACAATTTCATTAAACCCATGGCAAAACGGAAGTTATGCGCACCGTGGGAACCATCATCATGTATGTAATGATAGTTGAATAATGCATTCAATTGAATGCGTGAGTAATTACCATCAGGATCATCCTGAACATCCGGGTCGCCGAGTGGAGGCAGCAAGAGTGCAACTTTTGCAAGCTGACCATCCAATTCATCCTGATAGCCCTCAATGGTGCCGTCGCCATCGTAATCTTCTGTTACAACGATATCGTTGTACTCTTCAAGCTCGCCATGACAGCGAACACAAGCAGCAACGTTTTCAATAACAACGCTGTCAACTACTGTGTTCATTGCCCAGGTATGATCGCCAATTAGATCACGTCCGGGTTCGCCGGCAGCCGGTGTGGCAAACATATGACAATCTACACAGGCATTTTCCAAGGCATCTTTGTGAGTAGAATTGGGTACTATCATGCCCCAGGTAATTACATTGGCGCCAAACAGCATATCAGCCTGGTTGCTGTGATGCGGACCAAAGTGCCTGTGCGGATCCTGGGCATAAGTGATCGCTTCACGACGTCCGATATGGCAGTTCATACAAAGTTTGCCTTTGCCGCCTTTAGTGATTACACTTCCGTCGCCCAGAGTCACATTGTCCTGATCGCGGATCTGATGTTCACCATTTTCGCCTGAGTGTGGATCGTGGCAGACGGCGCAGCTAATATTCTGATTACCAGTCTTTTTATCCAGATCGCTGGCAGGATCAATTTTTGCGATAAACCCCCAGCCGCTGTGACAAGGTGCACACGATGAACTCGTGCCACGAGCGAAAGAGGTGCCGATAGCATGACCGGAACTCTTCCACATTGTGTTTCTGCGATGGTAATGACCATCTTCATGACATCTGCCGCACGTACCAGCTTCAAGTGAAATATCAATCTTAGTTTTGTCGGCTAAGTGCAAACTACCGGGACCGTGGCAATTTTCACATTGGATATTTGACTTTGTTGCAAGCGGTGCAAAATTAGTTGTAATGTCAGCCCAGTTTCCGACAAAAAGTGAATCCGGGAAGGTCCAGCCCAAATCAGCCTGAACGTCATCAAAACCACCGTTAACTGCTGTTGTATCCCAGCCAACAGTATGACAATCTATACAACTTTCATTATAGTGCGAGCTCTTCAAACCATCAATGGCCTCTTCAAACATGGTTGCATGGCCTGTCTCCATCCAGGATGTCGTATTGCTGACATGGCAGAGACCGCATTGACCATCCGGATAACTTACGGGAGTAGCCCCACCTACCGTGCCAACGCCTACATACTCTGCAGCCGTTATCACAATACTGGTTGTTGCGTTTCCTGTAGCAGTGGCTATCTCTAATTGAATGGTGTAAAGCCCAACACTGTCAGGACGAAAAGTTGTTCGGGCTTTGTCCGTACTGTCGAGCACAACCGTCGAACCTGTAGGTTGGCTGGTAATTGACCAGGTGTAAGCTGTAACCTCTTCGTCACCCGATCCCATTAAATAAACAAGTTCCCCATTTCCTACAACCTTCAGTCCGGTTGAAGGCGGCGTGGTTCTGCCGGCAACTTCCAGCTCCCAGGGGCTCCAATGTTCCACATCAATGGTTGCTGCTGGTTGTGCGAGGACAAAAGACGTCATCCACAGGACCAGGCAGCTGCTGGCGAAAAGTAGCTTTGAAAGTTTCATAAAAAACCTCCACATTGATTAAAAAGGTATTAGAAATGGCAGACCAAACAATTTGTTCAGCCACCTTTAAGACTTATTTTGTTGAACAATTTGTCTTGAATGACTCTAATTCCACCCTGAGCACAGATGCCCTAAACCCAAAAAAATGCAGACAACGCTTAGTCGTAATATGATATAAATAACGCATGGGGTCCCTAAATATATGGTTTGGTTGATTGCTTTCTTAAAACGTTCTGAACAACCTCCAATATTGCCTCAGGATTGATAGGTTTGACAGCATAATATGTCACACCCTCTTGTAGCAGTTGTCCACCCAGTTTCCTTGAGGGATCCGAAGACAACACAACAACTGAAGTTTTTGGCCGGATTCGTCGCAAAATTTTTACTGTTTTTGAACCGACATCATTTAAATCTCAAGATCATAAATAACAACCTGAAAATCTTGCTGCAGAACTTCAAGCAGTAAATCCATCTCATTATTGACAATAGTAGGTGTAATGCCTGCTTCGCTCAATTGAACGAAAAGCTGACTGCGGTAAATGTCGTCACGGCAAGATAATAAGATTTTGCCTTTCACCTCTTGCTTCTCCGCTGACCTGAGGTCACTTTTGACACCAACAGGCTTACACTCAATATTCGTACCAAAAACTCTCAAAAAACCACAACACTTCTGTAATGCCCTAAGCTTCAAACAATTAAATACTTAAACTAAATAATCCCAAAATGGTAATCTGCAGTTACACGCAAATACAGCAGCAGGAGTGTGATCGACTGATCTCACTACCGGATTCGTACCAGCATAGTCACTTGTTTTTTTTAAACTTAGACGAATAGAGACTCCGACACCCCAATTGTGTCATGCATGTCCCGATTTATCCAGGAATTGGCCTTTCCTGTAGCAAAAAAAGCTGTCTGAAAAAGAACAGCAGCCTCACCAATAGTTGTTTTCAAGCAAAATGGGTTGCTTGGCCAGGTAAGCACACTATACTTCTATATTGAAGTGCACCTAAAGCTAAATAGGAGTAAGAAAGGGAGCAAAAACGTTCATACTGAGGAAATTTGTCACAGCAAAAGATAGAAATTGTGAGGCCACTTTTAAGGCTGCACTTTCATGCCATGCGCATCAATTTTGTAGCGTTTAATAAGCCTGTGAAAGGTTCGACGATCGATACCACTGTGAGCAGCAGCCTTTGAAATATTCCCGTTATGCTGTACTAAAATTTTGGTAATGTATTCTTTCTCAAAATTGGCCACAAGCCCTTCTTTGGCTTCTTTAAACGGTTGGCCGATTTCCACAGAAAGCGCATTGTTTTGAGTGCAGGTAAGTGCTTCAGGCAAGTCATCTGGTTGAATCCACTCACCTGTTGTCAGGGTCACCGCACGCTCGATAACGTTTTCCAGTTCCCGAACATTGCCTGGCCAGTGATATTTTTCGAGGCAAGCAAGACCTTCTTCGGAAACACCCTTTAAGTTCTTTGGGGTTAATTTCGAGTATTTTGCAATAAAATGTTCACATAAAAAAGGGATATCGATAATGCGCTGACGCAACGGTGGTAAAGCAATGGTGATGACATTGAGTCTATAATATAAGTCCTGCCTAAGACTACCGCTTTCTGTGGCAGACTCAAGGCTCTGGTTAGAGGCTGAAATGATTCGCACGTCCAGATCGATTAGCTCGGTTCCACCGACCCTGCGAATATTTCTCTCTTGCAGCATCCTTAATAATTTGACCTGTAATGGTAACCTCAACTCACAAATTTCATCTAAAAAGAAAGTACCGCCATCGGCAAATTCAAGCAACCCGGGTTTTCGACGATGGGCACCAGTAAACGCACCCTTCTCATAACCAAACAACTCACTCTCAAACAGATGTTCCGGGAAGGCCCCACAATTGACCGGCACGAACGGTTTGGACTTGCGCAGACTATTGGCGTGAACGCTCCGTGCAACCAGCTCCTTACCAGTGCCACTTTCACCGATTATTGTGACATTGGTATCTGATTGGGCAACGCGGGATATCATTTTGAAAACTTGCTGCATAGCAAGACTGGTACCGATTAGATTATCGAAACCGTTTTTTTCGATCAACTGCTCCCCAAGCTCACGGTTTTCTTTCAATAAGTCCCGATGTCGAAGCGACTTTTCCACAACAACCCGCAATCGGGCAGCCTTGAATGGCTTTTCGATAAAATCAAAAGCGCCTTGCCGCATGGCTTCTACTGCGGTCTCAACGTTGCCGTAGGCACTAAAAATAACAAACGGCGTTTCAGGTGAAACATCTCGTGCTGCCCTGAGAAGGTCGAGTCCATCTTTTTTGGGCATGGACAGATCACTGATTATCAAGTCATACTCACCTGTACTGATTTCTGCTTCTGCCCGCACACTGTCATTTATTGTCACAACATCAATGTGCCCGTTATTACGCAATAGCTTGGCGCAACTCTCCAGAATTGCTTTGTCGTCATCAACGATCAGAATCTTTGTTTTCAACACGCTCATTGTCATCTCTTGGAATTTGACACTTTATGGACTGCCGTTTGAAAGATACAGTTTTACCTTGGTTGCAAACACTGCTACCTCATTTTTATAACAGTATTTTTAGGCATAACTCATTAGAGCCTGTGTGCGGCCGGCCGCGCCGGACAGATAATCCATGCGTCACCAGAGCAAGGCTTATGCCAACAATCAATACCAGAGCAGACACTAAATATCAATCACTTAGCACAATCAGCCGATAGAAAATGTAACCCGGACTATTAAACATGAGGAATTTGCAAAATCAATTCTTATTCTCAGGAAATAGTCTATTAACAAAAAATTTCCTACAGGCCGCAAAATACAGTGTGTAACTCAACGCGCGATCAGCAAAATTTATCAAACCGCAAAATCATGACGCTCTGACCACTACCTACTCTTTTTTTTTCTGATGTTGTGCCGTTGCTTCCAGAAATTCAGCCGCCAAAGTCAAAAAATCACGCTCGGTAACAATGCCCACCAGTTGCTCTTCATAAACGATCGGCAGACAGGAGGCGCCTTCAGAGCGCATAAGCTCAATGGCATTTTGCGTTGGTGTGGAGGGCTGAACCGTTGGCATGTCCGTTTGCATGATGGTACTGACCGGAGTCAAGGAATGGTCAAGGTTCAATTTGCCCTCACGTATCAAGTTTACCAGGGAACGATAATTGACCATGCCCACAAGTCGGTTATTATTGTCCTCAACCGGTATGTGGCGAATATGGCGCCAATGCATTACATTCAGGACAAGATCGATTGAGTCCTCCGGATTAACCGTAAACAAATCCGTGGTCATAATTTGTTCGATCTTGACAAAATGCTTGCTTGGGTCTGCCTTCCCGGCCAATTTCCACTTGTGAACCGGCTTCCCACCCTTTTCTCTATCTGATGCTGCCTGCGCAATTGAAAGCAGGCATTTGTCCAGGCTTTCAGTGCGCTTTAATTCAGAAAAAGAACTGAGCATCCACTGTGCCCCGGTGCGGCCGCTACTTACCCGTTCTTCAATGATGTCAAGGTAGCGAGTGATGTCCGCTGAATCCAAACCAGCCGCCTGCAACCCTTCTCTGGACATTGGCAACAATTGCTTCAAAATAAGGTCCTGGGCCGGAATTGTCTCGTGATTTGGCCAGACAAATTGCGCCTTCAACCCGCCTCGAGCTGCAGCATAGAAGTTCGCCTTCACATCATCAAAGTCAAGTTCCCTCGTGATGTCAGGATAAGCTTTTGTCATGCCTTTGATAAGCCCTAACCAAAAAGCCGCATTAGCCACTTCATCAATAATCGTTGGGCCGGAAGGGAACAGTCGATTTTCAATTCTCAGGTGAGGCTTGCCATTTGTTATTCCATAGCACGGGCGTGTCCATCGATAAATCGTGCCGTTGTGAAGTTGCAATGCTTTTAACCCGGGCGCCTTACCATCTGCAACCATTTGCAACGCATCTTCCTCATACACTTCATGCGCAAACAAAACTCTGAAGCGGGCAATATCTTCCTGAAATATTTCCAGAATGGATTCTTTCACCCAGCAGTTGCCAAAAGTAACTCTGGCAGGGTTGTGACGAATATGGCGCGGGGAGCTACGCGTATCCGTTGACTGCTGAAATACCGCAATTCGTGTTTCATTCCAGAGCCGTTTGCCAAACAAAAGGGGTGAATTGACCGCAGCGGCCAACACCGGGCCGGCAACTGCCTGGGCAATGTTGTAGTACCTGGCAAAATTTTCAGCGCTGACCTGGAAATGAACCTGGAAACTAGTGTTGCACGCCTCAAGCATCACAGAGTCATGTTTGAGATAAAGCTCATCAATGCCGCGGAGAAAAATGCTGTACTTGTTTCCCCGCAAGCGATTCATTGCTTCATTCAGCGCATGATACCGCGGCTTTGGTGTCATATTTTCCAGGCCTAAATCTTGTTTCCGCAATGTTGGCAAAATCCCTGAAAGGAAAATATCTGCGCCATGTTTCCGGGCAACATTGCGCACCTTTTTAATATGTTTGTGCAGTTGTGTCTCCAGCACCTGAAGGCAATTGTCTGCGAACATGAGTGGAGCAAGATTAAACTCTATATTAAATCGACCCAGCTCAGTAGTAAAATTTGGGTCTTTCAGATCTTCCAGAATGGGCATGCATTTCGGGCAAGGCCGGTAATCTGAATTGATCAGAACAAGCTCTTGCTCAGCGCCCATTCGACTCACGCCGGACTCAATCATGCCGGTTTCCAGCATACATTCCAATGCCTTTACATCATTCAACAAGCACCTCTCAAAAACGCGAATTTGTTCTGAGTCGGATGTGCTCTTAACTTTCTGCTCTCCCATTGTCCTCGCCTGCGTAGTGAGTCTTTATGTTTGTCTGAAAAAAACTGTCGTGAGCCGGCATCTCTTTCAATGCTTGACCTGTTTTCAGTTAAGCACTAATTTAAGCCAATTTCATAAAGTAAATCAAGGATTTCTTTCTCGTCCGGATTGTCTTGCAGAAGTTTGTGCAAAATGCCGGTCGCTTCTGAAAAATGCTTTAGCTGAACGAGAATCTCTGCTTTAAACAAAAGCGCATCGTAATAGGTGGCGTCAAGTGCGATGGCGCGATTGCAGAATTGCAGGCCGGCTTGAAGATCACCAGTTTTCCCATAACAGTGACCAAGGTAGGCCAATGCACTGCTCTTTTCTCCCCCACTCGGGTTCACATCGCTCCTTCTTAGCCAAACATGATTTGATTTTTCAAAATAAGGAATCGCAGCAGTAAACTGCAATTGATGTGTTAAAGCAAGTCCAGTGTTAAAATACGCCTGATACATTTCAGTATCCGCCTCAGTTGCTTTTTTGAAGAAAATTGCCTTCTTTTTCCAGTCAGAGGTGTGCCTGGCGATTTCAAAGTACTTATTGGTGCGCATGTCACCAGGGCCGACACCACCAATTACTTCACCGCCGGCATTGAAAAGGCTGTTGCCGTCATTTTCATACTTGCCTTCGGTCAGATCGAGCTCAGCCAGTTGATTGCGAACATACAACAATTCAACATCCCTGATTTCGATGGACAATGCCTGCTCGTAAGCAAACCGTGATTCAACCAGGCGGTCATTTTGACCATAAATTTTTCCAAGACGTATCCATGCATCAGCGGTCGTCTGGCTATTGCGGGTGCTGTCCAATTTAATAACTGACTTCAGGGTATGAATCTCCTTATCAACTAAACCCTTGTCATCATAAGCAGAGGCTAGATAAATTTTTGTTACTGCGGAGCGTGGAGCAATTAGCTGTGCCCTTTCCAAGATTGGAATCGCTTCGGTTGTAAATCCTCGCTCCAGAAGAACTACCCCGATTTCATGGAACGTTTGGGGGCGTTTGCTTCGGTGGCTAGTTTGCAGCTCGGTTGCATTATCAAAGCAACCTGACAGTGAACTTGTTGCGCCGGCCAACAAAGCACTGAATATCAAAGCGACAGCAAAATAGGCGCGTTTGAATATAGTTTTTCCTGAAAAAAAGCGCAAGTCACAATCCTGGAATGATTCGCTTTAAATGACTCAAACATGCCCAATCTTATCGAAAAATCTGCAAAGCGCGAAAATACATACGGATCCTGGCCTTACAATCTGTAACCAACAGAATGCCGACACAGACATTTAGGGCCTGTAGAAGCTTTGTTTCTCCCACCGAGATGACAGCAAAATAGCGTTTCCTGCCGTACACCAAATTTAGTTAGCAACCCTCCTCAGCACTTTTTTTCTTCTTAAATTTGATTTTGGGCTTGGGTTTGACTGGCGATTTTTCTCCTGACTGATTTATACCAAGACCCTCTTTAAAGTAACCCGAAGCGGCTTTGCGAAATTGATATTGGAGGATTTCGGAGTCTGCCACCAGATCGCCTGGCGCTTCGGGATTGAGGATTGCCTTGGCCCAGTAGTTTAGCCCACCCATCAGCACGTAACTATCAACCCCTTTCTGTTTTAGAAGAATCCAGGCCTGAGCCGCATCTGTACTGGCATTTGAGTATAAAATAGTTGTTAAGTCATGCGGCAGTTGCTCCAGAGATTCCTCGTCAAACAATTTGGCCAAAGGAATATTGCTGGCGCCGGGAATATGGTATTCGTGAAACTGTACGGACGAACGGAGATCAATAATGTTCAAGTCTGCTTTCTTGTCAATAATCCAGGCAGATAGCTCCTCTGCAGTTGCGTAGAGACTGCGGCTGGTAATGGCTGCGGCCAACTCTTTTGTCGACAAGATTTCACTTTTTCGTAAACCGGCAGGAGAAATGGCCAGCAAACCACCCAGTAACAATAAAATAGCAACCGCAAATTTGCGGTCAAAAAGCGCTTTCCAATTCATATTATAGTTTCCTTATTTGAAAAAATGACTTCTTAAACCACGGGTCAAGCATGATTTATTGTAACTATTCGCCTCCTGGCTCTTAATTTTTGAGAATTTAAGCTGCAAGTTTTGTTTTGCTTAACATATTTTGTTGACGTGTTTCCAGTGATTAAGCCTGAACCGTCTTAAATGTCCTGGTTGCATCAGGCTCGCGTGTAGTCTCGTTTTCAGGCACTGCCTCTTGCTCTTTTTCAGCATACTTTTTCTCAATGATTTCAGCCCCCCAAAACATGCCGAGTGCCATCAGAATAACAAGAAAAGCGACCGTGCCGGGACTGAAACCAAGCCACTGCATCAGGGTGGCATCGCCAATAAAACCACTGGTGGAAAAATCCTGAAAAAGTGGAAAAAGCTCGCCAAAAACAAGCATGCCAAACAGGGCGCCAAAAATATATACAAACCCATCTATTTTGCCAATGGCGCTGGCAACCAGGGAAGTGCCCGGACAGTAGCCACCAATGACAAAACCAATACCCATTACGACACCGCCGGCAACTTGCGGAGCCAGGTAGGTGGGATTCAAATAGATAAGAGAAATATCTAAAATGTCCGTCAAATTCAAATAAAGAATGCCAACCATGGCCGTGACGATGGCTGTAAACATCACCTTAAGGACCGTCATGTCCCTGAAATAGAATTGCATGGCGAGCTTGCGTGAACTGCTGAAGCCTGCCCGCTCAAGGGTAAACCCAAAGAGAATGCCAAGTACAAATGCAACCACCAGACTTACTTCAGCACCAAAAAGACCATATTTATATAAAGGTGCAAACATGTTTTTTCTCCTTTAAACTATATCCATTGTTTTTTGACGAAATAGGCCACTGCATACCCCGCAGCGAACATCGTAAACATAAACGCCCAGCTACCGAGCGCCAACGTTGCGCCACCGGATAATGCCTGCCCGCTCGTGCATCCTTTGGCGAGACGCGCACCAAATCCCATAAGTCCGCCCCCTGCAAACGCAAACAACAATCTACCGGTTGTGGAGATGTTCGGCCCCTTATCCGTCTTCCACTTGAGGCGGCCCGCAAGCAGGCCTGAGAGCAGTCCGCCAACGACAACACCGATGACTTCAAACACAAGCCAGTTGTTGAGTGGATTTTGTTCGCCACCGGCATATTTGGCAAAATAAACATTGCCATCAACATGCTCAGGACTCACAGTATCCACAGCGTATGTAACAACGCGCATCATAGCGCCGGAAGCACCCAAACCTCTTCCCATTACAAAAAAGGTTGCCAGCAAAACCAGGCCAAGCACAAATCCGGCAACGTACGGGGACCAGTATTTTTCCTGTTTATCGCTCATTATTCACTCCAATTTTATAGTAAAACAGTTCATGATGGTAAAACCATCTAACGCATTTTATTCTTAAAAACTTAAAGCCCCCATTGACTGAACTGACCGGCTTCCACAATTATATAACGCAGTACAAATCCACCGGCCAGCACCAGAAGTGCGGGTATCTTGCTGACCCCAACTTTACCCCGTATTTCGAGAAGCTCAAGGAGAGCAGGCAACATCAAACCAAGCCCAACTACAAAGATCCAGAAAAAAGCTGTGTAAGGTCCGCCAAGAAATAATTCGGCCGCTTTGATGTGAATTTCTGTTGACGCCAGCAACCCCATGAACATGTGGATAATGAGAAAAATCTCGGTACCAATGGCCATTACATCCACTCTGCCAATAATATGTTTTTCTGCTTTATTTTTTGAGAGGAGCAGGTTTAGGGCCAGTCCGGTTGAAAGGCCGGACGCGAGAAACAAGGGCCCCATTATGGCCGTGTTCCAGATTGGGCGTGCGTTAAATGCGCTTAACAAGATGCCGGTGTACATACCTAGAATAACGGAATAAAGAATGAGAATCCATGCGATGGGACGCGCATAAGTCTGTGCCATTAACACGAATCGTTTCAGCCATTGGAAAGGCCAGCGCCAATTCGGGAAAACATCGGTCACGTGAATTGCGGCCCAAAGAAGACTCAAGGGAAACACCACACCAATTGTCCATGATCCCCAGGACATGGGTGATTCCAGGCGGATGTTGGTGTAAAATCTGAAAACATGCAGTTTGTATTCTAAATCCAAAAACAAGACAAAAAGGCCAATGCCGAGAATGAAGGGCGCCAACAACGGTGTAACCCGAACTACGGTGGGCATTTCATCGCTTTTGCCACGTAAAAAGTACAATGCTGAAAAAAACAGAATTCCTGCGACCAATCCACCCAGATAAAGGTAGACTGGAATCTCCCAGCCCCAGATACTCAGGTTGGGATCTATGTGCGCCATGTTTCTGCCACTGGTTATTGTTAGCTCTTGCATCTTCCGCTCCTAAAATTCGATCATGGTTATTCGAGAAATGTCAATTGCCGTCTGTAGTTATGTAAGGTAGTATATTTTTGGTTTTGTGCCTGCCTCCGGAAACAATGCATGATTGGGACGAGCTTTCAGTAGCTTGCTCACTTCACTGTCCGGATCATCCAGGTCACCGAAAAACATACATTTGGTGGGACAGACAGACACACATGCCGGATTCAGCCCTTCTTTGACCCGGTGTATGCAGAAAGTACATTTATCAACAAAACCTTCCGGATGAACAAAGCGTGCATCATAAGGACAGGACGCAATACATGCTTTGCAGCCAGTGCACTCATCGCGCTCTACGATGACAATGCCGCCTACGGCAATCGTGCTTGCTCCGGTTGGGCAGCAGCGAACACACGGTGCATTTTCACAGTGATTACAACGTTCGCTGCGAATCTCCATTTGCAGATCCGGGTAACCTCCCCGCACATCCTGCACAATCCAATCGCGGCAAAAACCATCCGCCACATTATTTTCTGTTTTGCAGGCAACAACGCAGTCCGCGCAACCGACGCAGCGCCTGGTATCGATCACCATTGCATAGCGAGCCATACTTTATCTCCGTTTCCTTATAAATCTGTTTAATTAAACTGCTTGTACAACTTTCTCAAAAGTCACAAAATTTACCCGCATGCCAGTGCCGCCCATGATCGGATCTATTTTGACCTTTGTAATAAGCTGTGCATCATCCGCTCCGCGCAGAAAAGCTTTGCGCAAGCGTTTGTCCTGATGCCCGAACCCGTGCACAACGTAAACACAGTCATGCCGGATTCGCTCAGTCACTTTGGCCTTTATTTTGTTGGTTTTTGCCCCATCCTGATTGGCTAAAATAATGTATTCACCATTACGAATACCGTTAAGCTCAGCGACCTTTGTATTGATCCAAACTTCATTTTCAGCCATGGTTTCCGTTAGAATTGGGTTGTTGGTGGTACGGCCAAAAGTGTGGGTCGGCGCCCGGCCGTAAAGCAAGCGATAATACCCGTCAGGGGGCTCCTCGTGGGCCGTGTATTGCGGCACCGGGTCAAATCCATAAGAGGCCAGAACATCTGAATAAAGCTCAATCTTGCCGCTTGGCGTATCAAATTCCGGCTGTACACCATCTTCAAAATACAGCGGCTGGCGCTGCGGCAGCTCAACGACGCCTTTTTCTTTTAATTCCGCCAAACTGAGGCCGGCTCCTTTGAGCCGTGTCTCCAGATAGTCTTCAAGAGTTTCCCAGGGGAAATATTTCTCCAACCCCATTTTTAAACCGAGCTCGCGTGCAATCCACCAGCCCGGCCTGGAATTGTATTTCGTTTTGAAGGCGGGTGCACGCAACGCAACCGTGGGCACGCGTCCCGGCGAAACGCGTAAATCATCGTAACGTTCCAGGTACGAGCACTCCGGCAGCACAACATCAGCCCAGCCAGTGATTTCAGCAGGCATAAGGTCAATGGCCACAAGCAGATCGAGATTTTGCATGGCCGCGATGGTCTTTTTCGGCTGCGGTAAGGTCATCAATAAATTCGTGCCATAAACCAGCCAGCCTTTAAACGAACAGTCGCGTTCCGGCGATGGCAAAGTCGCATCACAAATACCGCTGGCTAAAGCCAGATTTGCAAGCGGATATTTGCCGGGAAACGCATCTCTCCAACTTCGTTTTGCTGCTGGATAAGCAGGATATTTGTACTTCGGCACTGCGGCTTTGTTGGGGTAGTAAAAACCTCCTCTTCGGCCCCAACTACCAAGCAATGCATTGAGAATAGCGCCTGCCCGCACTCTTTGCGTGTCATCGCCGTACCAGGTCACATGCCGGCCCGGATGCACCAGAGTCGCTGGTTTTTGCCAGCCCATTTCCCGGGCAGTCTCGCGAATGATGTGAGGCTTAATCGTAGTTATGGGATACGCCCATTCCGGCGTGTATTTTTTTACCGATTGCCTGAGTTCGTCAAACCCGTAGGTATTGTTTTTGACGTATTCCTGATCAAATAATTGCTCTTCAATAATCACATGAATCCAGGCGAGCATGAGGGCTAAATCAGTTGCAGGTCGAATCGGCAACCAGTATTTTGACTTGCTCGCCGCCACTGAGTAGCGTGGGTCAACCGTGATCACCGTACCGCCATTTCCCACCATGTCAGCGAATTCCTGCACCTGCGTATTGTGCATGTTTTCCCCAAGATGGCTGCCGATAAGCACCAGACATTTTGAGTTACGAATGTCCGTTCGTTCAGGGGAGTAAACGCCTTCGCCAAAAGTCAGCATGTACGCTTCTTCTCGCGGGCCACGGCACTGCGCGTAAGAAGGCGCTGCAATGTTGTTTGAGCCGTAAGCGCGTAACAAATGCTTGAAGTACGAGCCACCGGAGCCATGCGTGAATAGCGCAACACACTCAGGCCCGTGCTCCTCGGCTATCTTTTTCATCTTGATGGCAATGAAGTCAAGCGCTTCATCCCAAGTGGCTTCTCGAAAGGTTTGTTTGCCGCGAACGCCGGTACGAATAAGGGGTGTTCGCAAACGATCTGCATCCAGGTACGCCCCCAGGCCACCGGTTCCACGCGGACACAGTCGGCCGTTGCAGCTCGGATCATGTTCGTTTCCGGTTATTTTCCACGGCTGACCATCGATAGTATGAACCCAGCCGGCGCACTTCCAGAAACAGATCTCACACACTGTTGGAGAAAGGGCGAGGCTTCCATTTGCCGCACCAGTCAAGCCAAGTTGCACCGCTTGCTCCTCCATCAGCATATTGGCACATGAATTCATCAAACCACCACCCAGGGCCAGACCGCCAAGCCCAAGGCCGCCTATTTTGATAAACTCTCTTCTTGATAATGATTTTGCCATTTGAAATTCCTTTGGTTTTACTTTTTACAGTTACAATGCCTCAGCGTTGAGATAAAAATCTTGCGAAACGCTCCCAAATTGTGTGAAAGGCGAATGCGCTTAGAAAGAATAAATGATTCGTCATCGCTATCTAGCCGCAACACCCTAAACCTGTCTGCCCTGACTTTGATGAAGCAGCAGCTTAATATTCGTGCAATTAATGGCTGCCTGGTACACTGTGCAGGCACGGCAATTTTCGGTCGTGCAGTTTCCGGCTAGCTGGGCTTTATCCATCCAGCAAGGCCGTTCGCCGGTTAAATATGCTGGACAATTCTCCCTCTCATCCGGTGTGCAAGGCTTCATTGCCCAGCATGGTATGAGCGCCAAAAGCCTGCGAATTCCTTCTATATTCAGACCTTTTACCTTAATAAGCTGCCGGATGCAGCGCAGCCACTGCACATCTGCCTCATTGTACACCCTTTGGCCTGAAGCCGTTTTCTCAGCAAGGAAAATCCCTTCACGTTCGTACATGCGGATGGTTTCAACGGCAATGTTCAGCTGTCTTGCCACTTCACCAATTTTCAGCCACTTTTTTGTTTCTGCAACCGCCAAAATACGCTCCCTTCAATATTAAGCTGTATTACAAATCTCTGTAGTTTGAAATACAGGTTTTCAAAGAGCATGCCAAGTGTCGGTTCATAAATCCGTCTTGAAAATTATGAAGTTACAAGAAGCCTGAAATTAAAGGGAGCATATTATCTCTTAATTGCAATAAAAAGTGAGGGTGATTTCTCATTCTCAATAAATTCAGGCAACAATTTAGCTGTTTACCTTTTTGGCAATCGCTGCCGGCCTTGAACTGCCATAAAGCGCTAAGCTTTTGCCGGAAAACGCCAAGCTCGTCGTCATGCCGAACCAGCTCTCCCGGGAGATGAAATTGGAGCAGAGCAATTATCGAAAATAATAAGGCCAATTTGCTGACGTTAAAACATGGATCTGTATTGCGCAGCGAAAAAAACGCGTCTGCACACGTCACATTTTGCTGCACTTAGTCACTGCACTTTTTTCTTTTGACTTTGCGAATCTACTGTTTTATATTACCGGAACATATTTCCCACACCCCATTTCTCTAATTCCCAGCGTTCGCGCTATTGCCAAGATGGCAGGAGAAACAAATTATTGCTCAACCGATAAGGCAGGAATTAAATGATGAATATGACTCTTTTAAAAATGCGATTAATATTTACAGTTTCAATTCTGCTCTTATCAAATCAGCTTTACGCTCAAGGTTCTTCCGCCCGAGATATTGTCGGTCTTGGAGTTCAAATCAGTTATCCGTTTTCCGGATTTAGTGTTATGGTTAATCCTAACGAAAACATGTCTGTCCAGGGAATTATCGATCTGCTTGACGGTTTCAGTTCATATAGTGGTAGATTTCTTTTTCGATTTACTGACGACAA
>JAJDAG010000083.1 GCA_029262005.1 Candidatus Zhuqueibacterota bacterium
TCACACTAGGCGATCTTTTCGAACAAAGAGCGCGACAATATTCAAATAAGACCCTTTTTCAAGTTGTTCAAAACAACAAAACAATTGATTACACCTGGTCCGACGTTCGCAAACGTGTTTTTGTAATCATGAGCGCATTGATTGAACTGCAAAGCGTGAGCGGCTCAAAAATGCGCGTCGCGATTATGTCGGAAAACAGTATTGACATGGCCTGCATCGATTTGGCCTGCTTGATGTGCGGCATTGTCGATGTCCCGATTCCGGCAAACAGCACGGCGCAAAACATCAATTTCATTCTTAATCACTCGCAAGCAACCTTGCTTTTTATTTCAGGAGAAAACCGTCTTGACGAATTCAATAAAATCAAAACAGCACCAGACCGTCTTGAAAAAATCGTCACCCTGAACATCGACACAATATCGGAGAATTCCTGCTTCATGTCATTCGAGGCATTTCTGGAGCTGGGCAGCCAGCGTGAAGAAAGCACATTGACGGACATAATGAAGCAGGTTCATCTTGATGATCTGGCCACAACCATGTACACTTCTGGCACCACAGAAGAACCGAAGGGCATCAAGTTTTCACAGCGGAATATCATCAGCAAGCGGTTTGCCCGTGCTATCGCACTGCCGGAAATAGGGCACGAAGATAAATTCATTTGTTATCTGCCGCTTTTTCACACATTCGGACGCTATTTTGAAATGATTGGCTGCATTTTTTGGGGCGCTACCTATATTTTCTTGGAAAGCCCGCGTCTGCAAACGATGATACAAAACATGAAACTGACGCACCCAACCATCTTTATCAGCATTCCGAAAAAGTGGACGCAACTATTTGACAAAGTGCAGGAATCCGTGGATATCGAACGCGCTGAACCGGCGGAAATAAAATCGGTTGTACGCAAAGTGACTGGCGGCAGATTGAAATGGGGCTTGTCCGCCGCCGGTTATCTTGATCCGGATATATTCAGTTTTTTCCAGGAAAACGGCATCGAGATCATGAGCGGATTCGGCATGACCGAGGCAACGGGTGGCATCACAATGACGCCACCTTTTGACTATCGCGGCAACTCGGTTGGCATTCCTTTGCCGGGCATTGATGTGAAGCTTGAAAGCGATGGCGAAATGCTTATTCGCGGGCCTTATGTTATGACCGGATATTTGCTTACGGACAGCGGCCTTGAGAATGGCTGGTTACGAACCGGTGATATTTTCAAACAAGATTCAGACGGTTTTCTCGAAATAATCGATCGAAAAAAAGAAATTTACAAAAACGTGCGTGGCGAAACCATCTCACCCCAAAAAATTGAAAATCTATTTCACGACTTTGAGGCTGTCAAGCGCGTTTTCCTGGTTGGCGATCATCGCGAATCCAACACCCTGCTACTGCACCCTAACTATGATTATGAGGAACTCGATTTGAAGCAATTGACCGCGAGCCAGCTCCGCAGCTTTTTCAGCTCGCTTATCGTGTCGGTAAATCAGTTTCTTGCACCGTTTGAACGCATCACCAATTTTAGTATTGTGCAACGTGATTTTTCAGCGGAATTAGGAGAATTGACTCCCAAAGGAACTTTTAAACGCAAAGTAGTGGCGCAAAATTTTGCTCAAGTTGTCGAGGCCATGTATGAGCGAAATTACTTACCGCTCGATCTGGACGGGTGTGAAGTCCGCATTCCCATGTGGTTCCTGCGCGAAAAAGCATGGACTTCCGACGATGTGAAAATTGAAAACAACACCCTTTTGGTGCCATCTGCCAATAAGTGCATGACCCTCAAATTAATGCGAAAAAGAAAGCCGCGCCGACTGCAGATCGGCACTCTGGTTTATGAGACAAGTGAAGCGTTCATCGACCTGACTGATGTGATAAACAGACCGCAACTTTATCTTGGCAACATGGCTCTTGGGGTTTTCGTCGGTGAAACGCTGTTAAAAAAAACAGTACAACCTCTATCAATTAACGGCGGCATTCAACTTCTGACGAAATCAAAAATAAACCGCCTGAAAAAAGAATGGTCAGACCGTTTTAACCAGATTGCCAGAAAAAAGGAAAGGACATTCGAGGGCGTTCACCTGGCAGCCTGCATGCTGCAAACCTGGAACGAAAAACGCGCACTCAAGGCCATCAACTATCTTGAGAGCGTTATTCAGGAACGAAGTGAGAAAACCCATGCACAGGCGAAATCCGTTTTGATGCGAACGGCTCATTGCACGAATGTGGTGATTAAACGCCGGGCGTTTCAGGTGCTCATTCTCACCGAACAACGTGATTTGCTGCAACCTGTCATGGATCGGTTTCTGTTATCGCGACACCACGTGCTCGACGAAGAATGTATTAAAAAAATCAGCGACCACGCTTTCAGCAAAGAACAACTAAGCCGCTTTCTCGCCTACCTCACGCATTGTTTCGAGCAAATCCGTGCCGGGGAAGCGCACTCGGTGCGGTACCCGATAAGCGCTTTGCTCAAGCTGCTGACCGCTTATGGTTCCAAACATCCACTTTTTTTCAGAACTGTTCGTAGTGCGCTGGTCAAATGGCTTCTGTTTCCCCCGAACAAAACCATTGCCAAAGAAGCCCGTACAGGCTTGAATCGCCTGACGAAAGGGTTTAGAAAATGGCTCGGGCAGAACCTGCAAGTGGCCATCGATTACGAACGCGGCCGCGAATTTCAGTGGAAGGATGTTATCTGCTTCGAAGAGACTATTCCCGAAGACGACCAATTGCGCATGGCCCAGGCGATTCAGAACTGTCCGTTGATCCGGGAAGCTATTTTTCTATTTTCCGGCGGCCGGCTAATTCAGCTTACCGAGATTCCGCAAAATGGAATCTGGATAAGCAACCTGGGCTCGTTACATGGAAAATCGGTGTACCGCGTATCTGTGCAAACACATAATTTTGGCTCGTTCGACCTCGCCATTAACCTGAACCAGACACTAAGTCAGGAAAAAATTGACTCAGAGATAAACTGGCTTATCTGCACCGGCGGCACTGAACGCACAAAACCATTGGTCGAGGAGTTTGGCGGCTATTGGCCGAAGTACGATCTTTGGACCGAGGAGTTCATTTCAGGCGAAACGGTTGAGAAATACTTGCGCAGGCAGGAGTTGGCCAAAAATGAAGAACAGATGCAACTGATATGGACTTCATTTGTCTGGAACGGCGTGAGCGCCTATGTTGATTTCTGGAATCGCACGGGTGGCAAAATGGAAATTGGCGATCCAACCCCGGCAAATGTCATTGTGCCTTCACACGATTTTCAGGTGGGATTCCGCATCGTTTCAATCTCAAACAGCCAGCCATTTACCAATCTAACCAACATGCTGCTCTCGTTTGAAAAAAACTTTGTAAATTCAGTTGAAACTCAATATCCGGGGATCAAAGGTAAGAGCAAATGGTATATCCTTTTTGCTGCTTTCCTGGAAATACTTGGTGAAAATGAAGGACTGCAACTTTTACAGAATGAGCTCGAGGTAATTTCCAAGGGAAAAAGAAACAAACCGGTTCAGGAAATGCAACAAAAGCTAAAAGCCTTTATCCAGGCGGTGCGCTCGCATGGCTACAAACCAGAACGCTTGTATTTCGCAATTAAGCGCTTCAAGCGTTGGCTGGCCGTCAACCCGGAAGCGACCGCTCAGGCACAAATACAAACCCTCATCGATCTTCGCACAACTTACATTATTGACACGGTCGAGAAACGAAATCCGGGCTCGCGCATTCAGTTGTATCGAGACACTGTGTTCTCAAAAAGTGATTCGCATTTTCGAAAAGCGTTAACGCAGATCATGAAGACCAAAAAGAAAAATTCACTGTCACACTTTGACTTGCAGAAGCATTTCGCCGAGCTACAACACCACCACGAACTTAGCGAGAACGAGAAAATTTTCCTGACCCGTCTCTCCTACCCGCACCTTGGCGCACGAGAATCTGCTGAAATGATCTCGCTGGTGTCGGCAGGTTCTGAGAACGCAACGCTGGTGGTTTATACTGATGACGATGAGGGCAACCGACTTGCCATTCGCAACCCGGCCTCACCCAAGGAAATAGCCCGGCTCCACAAGCTGTTCACAGCCGCCAAATTGCCGGTGGATTTCACACCAAAGCACGAATTTCTCCTGGTCCTCAATGCAAGGGGCAGAGTAATCGGTGGGTTGTTTTTCAGGCATACTGATGACAAGCAGGTGCATCTTGAAAAAGTGGTTGTGGATGAACACAGCCGCCGCAGAACCGTCAGCGACAACCTGATGCGAGAGTTTTTCAATCGGGTTCACAGCCAGGGAATTGAAGTCGTCACCGTCGGTTTTTTACGACCCGAATATTTCTATCGTTTTGGCTTCCGCATCGATCACAGATATGGCAATATGGTCAAACGCCTTGAGGACAAAGCGGAGGTTGAGCGTGGAACAGATCTGATGGAGCAAATCGTTTAACAGCTTATTAATTACCCCCAACCGAAGGAGTGACAGCGCGGGAGCGTTTTCGGTCAGACACTAAATAGCAGAGACGGCTGTGCTATTACCTGTCAGATTGATTCAAAGCCGGTCCATAAACCTCTTCAACATACTGCGCTGCCGAATCCGACCATTCGAATCGTTGAAAAAATCCGCGCCGCTGAATCGCCAGGAATTTGTCTCGATCCTGGTAATAAAGCTTAGACGCTATTTTAACTGTTTTAACAAGATTGCGTAATACAGCTTTTCTATTCCGGCCGGCAAAGCCAAAGCCAGTCCCGGCCTTTTTGTTGTGAGGCACCACTGTATCAGTCAGACCACCGGTAAATCGCACCAATGGCGGGGTTGCATTGCTCAAAGACTCCATCTGCGTAATTCCGCACGGTTCAAACAAACTAGGCATGAGGAAAACGGCGCTACCCAGGCTGATATTTTTTGCAATTTCACGATCAAATGCAATGGTGAAAGCATAGTTAGGCCTGCTGGAGATACTCAGAAAATCATTGTAAGTGGTTTTATCCGGGAATCTCTGGACGGCGATGTTTCGCATAAAAATTTCATACTCGGGCAACCCGGTGGCCAGAATCGCCACATTGACGTTTGGCAGATCAAGAATGTGCTCAAGCACCGGGCGACCGTCCAGCTCCTCGGTTAACAATCGGAATTTTTGTTCAACAGCGCGGCCAACAAACCCGAGCAGAAAGTTCTCAGGCGTTGCAAAAGAGGCTGACAATGATTTCTTCGCCTCTGCTTTCTTTGCAAGCACCTGCTGAAATTCTCTTTCTGTCGGCTTGAAACTGTATTCAAACCCATTCAAAACGCCTGTGAGTTTGCCCTTGCGGGACAAGCGCGCCGCAATTTTCTCAAGTCCTTTGCCGCCGGCAAAAAAAGCTGATTCTTTTTCTGGCCTGGTTGTTTCTTTTGCATAATTTGGACTTACTGTGTTAACCATGTGCGCAAGCTCCAAAGCCAACCTCAAGGCGTTCACGCTCTTCCACTTCGGGTGCGGATCATGAAATAATGGACCGACTTTCGGGTGACTCAAAATCTTATTTACATCCCAGCCTCTAATTGCGGATATACCAATATTGCCCTGGTAGCCGATGTTGTGCACCGTGAGAACACGCTTGGGGGGCAAACGCTCCATTTCCATCAGGCCAAATAGGTAGCCCAGCACCCAGTCGTTAATGTGCACAATATCCGGCTGGCTCCGACGGATGAGTTCCAGGCAAGCCGTGGAAAAAAATGAAAATCTAAGAATATCGTCTTTGAACGGAATATTTTTGCTGTAAATATAGGGCTCGGCGTAATCGCCATCGAAATAGGTTGGGTTCTTAACAAAGTGGACCGGGACATTTTGCAGTTTACCTTGATGAATCGAAACGGCCTCGTTGCGCTTAGCGAAAGGAACTTCGTAACTATCCGTTTTCGCGCCGATGTACTTGCTGTCGATCACACCGTAAAGTGGCGTGACAATTTCGATTTGCACGCCCTGTTTGTGCAACGCAGGCGGCAATTCACCCGCGACATCCCCGACGCCACCTACTTTTGAAAACGGTTTACACTCTGCGGTTATGTAGAGGACTTTGATTTTCATGACTACAATTGAACGTTTGTAAGTACAAAAAATGGCCGGTAGTTCATAAACTTATGAATCGGTTTGACAACTGTCTTGCGTGGAAAGTTGTAAATCTACAGCGCAGCCACCTCCAAAACAAGATCAGTTTGCCAGGTTGCACCGGCATCCAACTCAAATTTCCAGTTTGGTAAAACAACTGAACTTTGGTAAACGCGTTCAAAGCCACCCTCCGACTGTGAGATGGTCTCAATGGGAAAGCGCCAAAATGAGCAGTCCTCCGATGCCTTCAATGAGATGCTCACTTTCAACCACTCATCAACGAGACGAGCTTCGCCGGCGCTTGCAATTTCTCCTGAGCTGCGCAATCGCGCGTCTTTTAATTTACTACCTGGAAAAACAAAATATCGGTCCGGAGCATCCCCGGCAAGCAAAGCAAAATCCCACTCGGAAGCAAACCAGAAGGACTCTGTTTTTTGGCTGTTATTGGTGAGCGAATAATGAATCAGCAAACAGGAGGAAAGGCTGTCAACGGAGATTGTCTTTTCAATCAGAACAGATGCTTTACGGCGATTTTGTGTGGCGACTTCGCCGAGACGCCGCAGCTTAATCGCAACATTATCATCTTGTTTATGCAGGACATATTCAAACGGTTGCTCAATGAAATCGCCTGCCTCAACATGCTTTGATTGACTGAATTTTGTCAATGTTGTTTTTTTCTCAAGAAAATGATCCAGGCAGGACATGCGGCGATAATTGTCATAATGCAGAAGCTTTTCCAGACCTTCTTCCTTCATAACCACGAGATCGTGAATGCTGGCGATACTATCTTCCGCCACTGTCTCCTTGCTTTTGCCGGCAGGCTGTGCAGCCTGCACCAGTTTTTTGTGGTAGCTTTCTTCACGCCGCGTCATGGTATCCATAATGTTGATGGCTCCGGGCTTAAAGTCCAGCTCAAAAATCGCCCCACCGCGTTGGGGCGCTATTTTCAGATTTATTTGCGGGTTCGAAACCAGCACCTCCCCATGGCCGTCACAATCAAAATCCGTTTCTGCAATATCAAGCCAGCCGGTCGATTCACCAGGATGTTCGATTTCGTCGAGCAAGCGCTCTGCTTGAATAAATTCATGATAGGTGGCATAGCGCAAGTGGCATAAATAGAGTCCGCCGAAAACACCATGCCAGTAAGGGCAATTGCACTGACCTGCCCAGAGGTGGTCTTGAGCCCGTTTGAATTTATCCTCAGCGCTATGCACGGCTGCCAGTGACTCCAGCCTTTTGCTCAGGCGCAGCATTTTCTTGTGCATGTTATTGGACTCTGGGTATTTGACCATAAAGTTACGCCAAAAACCACCCCGAACAAACATCCTGTTTTTATCAAGCATGTCCGCCTGGCGAAGCGTTGCTTCAAAATCGTCGTATTGTGAAATGGCTCTGGTTGGCAGCGCCCATTCCATCATTTCCCGGTAAGAGGCTGTTGGCAAATAAATTCGCCCCAACGGCTGGAACCGCTCAATGGCTTCTGAAAAATGAATAATGTTAATCCATTCAGAATTTTCTTCCAGCACCGTAAAGAAATTATCCAGCCAGCCATTTTCAAAGCAGTGCTTGTATGTGTTCGGCCAGACGCCGAACTTTTCACCATCGTCGGCGAACACGACCACGGCCTCGCCATCTTCCGTAGCAATAGAACGCAGATACTCGATGGTATTTTCCGGTGGCTCAAAAGGGATGGTGTAACGAAGTTTTTCACGAATTGGAAACAGAAAGACCGTATGGCCTTCCTCCTCGGTTAAAAAATAGCCCAACATTTCCTCATCCTTCAGCCCCGCATTCTTGAAGTGAGAGTCATCCAGAACAAGATAATTCACGCCGGCCTCTGCCAGGCATTTAGGCAAATGCGGCTCCCAAATTCTCTCTGCCAGCCACATACCGGCCGGTTCATAGCCAGTGTTCTCTTTGACAAACCGGTTCAGCTTTTGAACCTGGCCTACCTTATCTCGATCCGGGATGACTGACATTATCGGCTCGTAAAAACCACCCGTCATCATTTCAATTTGGTTTCGCTGAACAAGTTTGCGAAGCAACGGGATAAAGGTTGGTTTATTTATTTTCAACCATTCAAAGAGGATACCGGTATAATGTTGCGCCATACGGATATGTGGGTGCTTTTCCAACAATTCCAGGAAAGGCAAATAGGATTTTTGATACGCTTCTTCAAGGACAAAGTCAAAATTTCCAACCGGTTGGTGATTGTGAATGCCAAATGCAATGCTGATTGTTTTCAATTTTTACTACCCTTTTTGCTTAATACTTTATAGCCCCAGGAATCTAATTTAAACGTCATGTTAGCAGTAATATTAATCGGCTTTCCGGAGAAAACATCCGTGAAAATTTGATTTGCGAAACCGGTATTTTGCATCGTCACTGTCTGAGTTTTATCGGAAAGATTGAGTACAACCAAAACCGTATCCTCAGCCTTATGCCGTATAAAAGCAAATACCGAATTCGCGCTGGCGGTGTTGATTCTTTTCATTGTGCCACCGTGGCTGCCATTCCAGAGAGCTTGGTTGTCTTTCTTCAAGTTTAACAAAGTCTGGTAGAGTCGACCCATTTTGTGCTCCTGCCACGGAATGACATCTCGTTCAAAGAATGCCAGACGTTTGTCGAGTCCTGCCTCCTGGCCGCTGTAAACCAAAGGCATTCCCGGAATGGTACCGGCCAGAACTGCGAAGGCTGCAGCGCCGTCACCAAGACGCTCCCGAACCGTACCGTTCCAGCTATTCTCATCATGGTTGGAAGTAAAGCGCATGCGATATGCATCGACGGGATAGCTGCCGGCCTCAACTGTTAATAGCGAATCCAGACTGGTGGCATTCATCTTACCCGCGGCTATTTTATTCATGGATTTAAATGCGACCCAACTATAACTCATGTCAAAGCCGTTTTCATGTAGCTCAGGCCCCTCCCACTCAGCGAGCATAAACACAGGTTTGATTTTGTCCAGCTCAGTGCGCGCCTCTTTCCAGAAGTCCAACGGCACCATGCCGGCAACATCGCACCTGTAGCCGTCGATGTCAGCTTCCTCGACCCAGTACTTCAGAGCCTTGATCTGATAATCGCGCAGGCCTCTTTTGCTATAATCCAGGTCAATAACATCACTCCAGTCTGGAACCGGTGGAACAAACTCGCCCTGCTCATTTTGAGTAAACCACTCCGGATGGGCCATGGTTAGAGGATTGTCGCACGCGGTGTGGTTCGCGACCCAGTCCAATAAAACGTACATACCCATCGCATGGACTTTTTTCACCAGCCGCCTGAAATCTTCCATAGTGCCATGCTCTGGATTGATGCCGAAATAATCTTTGACTGAATAATAACTACCGAGGCTACCCTTACGATTTTGCACACCAATCGGGTGAACAGGCATGAACCACAAAATTCCCACCCCCATTTCTTGCAACCTTGGCAAATGCTTTTCGAATTCTGCAAAACTGCCACTTTCCGAGTACTGCCGAAGATTGACTTCATAAATACTGACGTTACGGCTCCACTCGGGATGCGCGATTGCATCACCGTGTGTGGAATCAGCATTCTCAACACTGCCGCAAGCTACAAAAACAGCACAAAGCGAAAAAAATAATCGTGTGGTATACTGCATATTTTAAGTCTCTCCGTGTTAAGCAGGCAAATATTTATGCCTCGTTTCGCGCCGGTAATGATTAAAACGTCCAACATTTTGAAACGCACATTTAAAATTTCTACTCGCGGCAAAGTCATATGCCGGGCTCACTCAGCTAGCCGTTTTTGAAATTCTGCCAAAAATGATTCTTGGACAGACAGCACGCACCGGCTTGTCACTCAGGAGGCGTCTTGTTCGCTTGGTAAACTACTGTAAATCAACAAGATTCCTCCTAAATGACAAGAGTGTTGTGAATTGTTCAGGCTAGTTAAGTCAGCGTAGTATCCATACGCCACCTGAATAAGCAGCCAAAGTGGTCCTAAAGTTATTTTCAGTAAGCAATGCCGGGCTATCTGCAATCACAGGTTCTGCCGCGCGCAAACCGTAGAACTCGGGCAAGTCTACTTCTATACTGCGAACCTGGGCGCTTTTATTCAGAGCAACCAGAACACGTTCGTTAAAATCCGAACGCAGATAAATAAAGACATCCTGATCAGCGTGCAGTGTTTGAAAATCGCCGTAGCAAAGCGCTGAATGGTCTCGTCTTGCGTGCACGATTTTGCTCACTTCGGTCAACAAACGTTTTTCAGCATGAGCGAGCTGCTCGCCAAAACGCATCATACGCCGATTATCAGGATCACCTGCGCCCGCCAAGCCTATTTCGTCACCGTAAAAAAGAACCGGCACACCCGGAATCGTAAGCAGGTAAGTCATGTAAAGCTTTACTTTGTCATAACTGGCTTCATGATCAACCGTGGGTGGTTTAATCCAGCCTATCTCCTGGGCATCGTTGCCACCCGGCGCAACATCTTCATCCGCATAGGCAATGAATCTGGGCTTGTCGTGACTGTCCATAACATTGCCCATCAGGTTATTCATACCAAACATGGAGATAGTCTTATCCAACTCGCGTGCCAGAATAGCGAAACTAGCGTCCTGATTCAGAAATACATAAATCGCGGTGTCGTACAGATTAAAGTTAAACTGAGCGTCGAGCTGCCCCTTATTGATATAAGAGCCAATGAGATCGTAGCTGCCGAATGTTTCCCCAATTTGAAAAACTTTATTGCCTGAACGGCTCTCAACTTCAGATCTTAACTTCCGTGTGAGTTCACGCCAGAAGTGATTCGGAACGTGTTTCACAGCGTCATGCCGGAAACCATCGGCTCCGGATTCATTTAGCCACCACACCGCGTTACTGGTTACCGCCGCAACGGCCGCGACCGAGCCAGAGTAATCGAAAGATGGCAGAAATGGTTCAAACCAGGTCGTCAGTCTAAATTCATCCCAAAGACGGATATTTTTACGTCCATCAGGCAAGTCATAAGTTCCGAACCAGTCCGGATGCTGTTGAAAAAAAGGATGCTCCTGGTGAACATGGTTGGCAACAAAGTCAAGGAGGACTTTGATGCCCTGTCGGTGTGCTACACGCACCACAGATTTCAATAGATTAAGATCACCAAAACGTGATTCAATGTGTTCGTGGTGCGTAGGCCAATAACCGTGGTACCCCGAGTAAAATCGGTGCGGTTCCGGCCATTCCCGGAATGCCTGGTCGGTATTTTCATTTAAAGGTGACAGCCACAATACCGTTACGCCGAGCGAATCAAAATATCCTTCATTGAGCTTTGCAAGAATACCCTGCAGATCTCCGCCCTGATAATTTGCTTTACCTGACAAGGAATCGTGTACCACCGGCTGATTGTTCGTAGTTTCCCCATCGTTAAAGCGATCTACCATCAGCGAGTAGATGATGGCGCTATTCCAGGCCGCGAACTTGTCAGATGCAGCAACAGGTTGCCCAGCCCGCAGATGTGTGCTCTGAAGATTACTTGTCTGACCATCGTTGGTAACGGCAAGACGAACCGTGTTGTCTCCCTGCAGCAAACCCGACTTTATACGCAGGTGAATTTGTTCCTTATTTACCGTAATTGAACCTGAAGGGAGTAAACGATTGTTTAATAATGCGATAATGTTTTTTTCACGCACAGGCGCCACTTCATTTCCATTTTCGAAGTAGTATTGTAAAACGGTTTCATTTGCGCGTTTCTCAAACCCGAGCAAGTGTAAGTAAGCTCTGTTCGAGTGACGCGACAGGACTTGCACCACCGAGTTATAACTGCCAAAGCCGTTGTCTACTTTATGCGTGTTTTCAGGATCGTAAATTTCCTTATCATCTAGAACAAACTGATACAGGTACTGTCCCGGGTCCAGCTCCAATTCAATCTCGTAGGTTCCATCGCCGTCATCATCCTGCATCGGCAAACTGCTTCGGTTCCAATCATTGAATGTGCCCATTATATTCAACCGAAAGGTGGGCTTGCGGCCGGGCGAAAATTTAATAGTGTGCCTTTGCTTAAACGTCGAAAACACAGGAATATGGTATTCCTGTTGGTTGAGTTCGAATGAGATGGTGGTAAGTCCCTCAAACCCCATCGCCGGTGTCAGAAACAACTGATTGTTATCCGTGTCGAACTCAATCGCAATGTTCGCATGCTGCTTGAAATTGAGGATATATTCCGGGGCATAAAACAGATCACTGACCACAACCCGCTTCACCTTACCCGCCTCAAGTCTGATGGGAGAAATCAGGTCTGTAATGTCTGTTTCAGCGCTATTCACGCCAATAAATGACAGCAGAACAACGCCAGTCGCGGTTGCAAAATGATAGATCCTCTTCAAAACCAATACCCCAAAGATTTAATCATAATTAAGATTCCTAATACTGCCTAACCGCAAAGAAAATACGAAATATGAGACGTTCTCCCCTCCGGGCTGCTCGATATAAAGAGTCAGGCAACTCATGGATTTTCCCAGAGGAACGCTTGCTGCAAATCTATTCAACCTTCACTTCCCCGGATAAATGCCTGAACCAACTGAAATACAATCCGGTTGACAAGCTGACAAGTATCAGCAGCAGCCAGCTAAGCTGATCCCAGCGTTTCATGATAAGCGCCATACCGGTCAGAAACAGCACCACTTGCCACGGAACCGCAAAAAATGTTGAGAGCTTGTCACGGCGATTTTCGGTATCTATTTGGGTTTGAACTGAAGGCGAAAGTTTTTTCTTGATCGGCCCCCAGAAGCCAAAAGGACGCGTCCTTTTGTAAAACTCCAGCAAAACGCTTTCATCGGTCGGCTTGGTCAGATAAGTCCCAATCACCATGCCCACAAGTGAAGATAGTGTGGCAAAGACAAACGCAAAGTATTCAGGGATTTCTGGGGCAACCAGGCGTTGAATCACTGCGGCAATCATACCAACAGCCGTGCCGGCTGCAAAGCCGTAGCCGTTCATACGCCACCAGTACCAGCGCGCCAACGTGGGTAAAAGCAAACCTGCACCCAGGCTTGAGGTTATCCAGCCCCAGATCTCGTTTATGTTTTTGATCAGCAGCATGAACAACAAACCCAATACCACGAGCACCAGTGATGAAACACGGCCATGCAGCATCAACCGCCGCTCACTTGCTCCTGGATTGATGTAAGTCTGATAAATGTCCTTTACCCAATAGGCAGCGCCTGCATTCACCGTCGAGTCAAATGTGGACATGGCTGCCGCCATCAGACCGGCTACCAACAGCCCTTTGGCGCCTACAGGTACCAGCTGATTGATAACAACAGGAAGAACCGTTTCAGGATCTTGAATGACCCCCTGTTGAACCCCGAGCACTGCGCCCATCATAGCAATAGACACAATAAATGGCCAGCGAAATGCCAGCAAAGTTGTCCAGAACAACGAAAGCAATCCGGCTTCACGATCACTTCTCGATGCGAAAAATCGCTGAATCATGTACTGACTGGTACCACCACTACCCTCAAGTATCACCTTCAAAAGATAAAATAAAATTGCAATGCCGAAGAGATTATAGATCGAATAAGCTGAATTCGCCGGCAAATTCATTTCCCATGAAGGCATAAGATTTGTCCAGGCGGCTCTTGTTGTCTCAATGGCCTGGAATCCGCCATCACGCAGAGGCACTGAAATCAAAAATGTCTCCGGCAAGTTGAACTGGCTTACCGCCAGGATGCAAATATAAATGATCGTACCAAAAATCAGCAAGCCCTGAAAAACATCCGTCCAGACCACACCGTAAAGACCGCTTGCAACCGTGTAAATCATAGCAAGTACAATCATCAGTGTTGCAGCCCAAAACTGTGGGCTTAGGCCCATTAGAGGTGGCACGCCAAGGAATTCCGCCACAAATTTTCCAGAACCGATGGCGAAATACGTAATCATGGCAACGGTCATAATAAGAATAGAAACCGCCGCGATAATGCGTGCCACATCTCCCTCGCGTTCCTTGCCGAACCGAAAGTGCATCCATTCCGCCATGGTCATTACCTCGGCGCGACGATTCCATTTTCCTTGAAAAATCATCAAAAACGCCATAATCAAAGTGACACCGCCGCGAATCTCGATAAAAAAACCTGTAGCGCCCAACGCAAAAATAAAGGCGGTGTTGATCATGGTTCCGCTGATATCGAGGTTGGACGCCATGCCGGAGGCGCCAAGCGCCCACCACGGGATATTTCGTTTCCCCAAAAAATAAGACTCTATTCCCTGGGACGCTTTTCGTTGCATAAACAATCCCACAAAAATCATAGCAAAGATGTAAACTGCCACAATGGTATAATCGAGAATAGTCATACTTCCTCCCTCCTTATCAAGTACCTCATACGATAAACATCTTACTTAGTGATTGACCGAAAAATCGTGTCCTCGTCATTTCAAACATTGTTCACAAGCGAGAGTCCCTACCCTTTTATTTCAGGTGAGGACTATTTTTTCTTGAGAATGGCTCCTGCAAAAGGGTCGAGTGTCAAATTGAGCACTCCCTGTTCAATTCCGTATTTTTTTTCACTGAGAAGGTCAACAGCCTGAGAGACACCCGGCCAGTCAACAGAAATTTCCACAACTTCAGTGGAGGCGCTATTATTTAGCAAAATCAATATTTGCTCGCCATCATAGATTCGTAGGAATCCGTAGAGCTGCCGGTCGTTGTCCTCAAGCACGGTCTCGATTGAGCCAACCCGTAAAGGCGTATTCTGATGCCGCATACTGATTAGCTTCTTGTAGTAGGTAAACATTTCTGAATCAAACTTCACTTCATCCCGCGCTTTGAGATGTGGTAGTACGGCCGTGTAGGTCTCATCCTCGTATTTCAGATCGGGCCAAATCATAGGCTTGCGGTCATCCGGGTCGTCGCCGCCCCACATGCCCGCTTCGTCGCCGTAGTAAATCATAGGCGAGCCGATGTAGGTCATTTGAAACAGAGTGATGAGCTTGTGTATTTTGCGCGCGGTTTCATCCGGCTTCACCGGATTATAATCGGGATTGGCCCTGACACCCGCTTGCCGGTCGTAGTTGCGATCCGGGTTCATGATCATGCTTGCCATCCGGTCGGTGTCGTGCCCGTCAACGAGATTCATCATCAGCAGGTTGGTGCGCTCAGAATAAAGGCTGCGAACTCTGGCCAACTCTCGCCCAAACTCCGTGGCGCTCGTTTGCGTGGCCCTATCAGCAAAGAAGTCAACAACCGCCTTTGCAACCGGATAGTTCATGGTGATGTCAAAGCGCTTGCCTCCAACCCACTCAGCCGCATCACCCCAGATTTCACCGACAGTAATCGCTGCCGGATTGATAGACTTAACCAAGGTTTGCCAATCTTCCCAGAACAATGGGTTGACTTCGTTGGCAACATCCAACCGCCAGCCATCAATCCCATCCGCGGGGTCGCCATCACCGTTGGGATCCATCCAGCGGCGTGTGATGCTAAAAAAATACTCCCGCACAGGCGCCACCAGACCTTTATTGTCCTCTCTGAATTCCGGCAATCCTTTGTAATCCCACCAACCGTGGTAGTCGAATTCGTCAACACCGGGAGTTGTGGGATCATCCCAGCGCTTCACGTCAAACCAGCCAGCGTACTTCGATTCTTGCTGTTTTGCCACGATGTCCTGAAATGCCCAAAATTGCGTGCCACAATGATTAAACACACCATCAATGACGACACGCATGCCCTTGTGATGCGCCTGTTTGATCAATGTGAGAAAGACACTATCGGCGTTGGTGAACGTCCAACTTTTGGGATCATTCGTCTCATTCAGAATGATTCGCCAATCCCCTTCGCGGTTGCGCCCGAAATTATTATCGATATGATGGTAACTGCTGGCGTCATACTTGTGCAAAGAAGGCGCTTCAAAGACCGGGTTAAAATAGATAACATCCACGCCCAATTCATGCAAATAGTCCAGTTTTTCGATGACGCCGACCAGATCACCGCCATAGCGTCGGTCGAAAACCATTTCATAGAAGTCCTCGTTCCGTTGCTGCTCCCAGGGTTGCAGCGCGTACCAGTCTGAAGTCCACGGATGTACCTGCCAGTCCCAGTCTCGCTCACCAACAACACGCGCCTTCACAGGATCGTTTTCTATACTGCCATTGCGAAAACGCTCAGGAAAAATTTGATACCAAACAGCGCCGCGCGCCCATTGCAAATCATGGTTTCCGGCAAAAGTATTTGCGCTGCACAAAAGTGTCAGGAGAATAAGAATTGGTCTTAACATGGTTTTACTCTTTCTTTATATCGCCGCTCCTTGCCTCGACTCCGATTATTAATAATTCATGAGGCAAGGATGGCCAAGTGAACAAAGGTATCAAATTGAGCCGATAACTACACCGCTATTTCAATTTCATTAGCTTCATAGATTTAACAACGCGCCGGCCAGGGTTGTCCCCCCGTTCAGCGAAAGTGCTGCGCAGTACATACAAGCCGGACGGGACATCGATGCCGTGCCCGTTTTTGCCATCCCAAAAAAGCGTAAACTCTCCGGCAGCGTGTGGTTGATCAAGCAAATCCCGGATCTTTTCACCAAGAATATTAAAAATTTCGAGATGCACCTTTGCCGGCGCAGCCAATGAGAACCGGATTTTCGTGCCAGGATTAAATGGATTCGGATAATTTTGAAACAGTTCGAAATCATCAGGCACAGTTGCTGCTATGGGGCCGGAAACCGATGTAACAAGCTTGATTGCGGTGTCAGCCAGCACAAAAACCCCGGCCTGCCAGGGCGCCAGATTTACCTGAAAGCTACCGATGGTGGGTTTCCCGACAAAATAGGATGTGTCGTTGAGCACATCATTCATGAAATAGGCAATGCCGGTGCGCAAAGAGTCGCTCAACTGCAGGTCGGCCTCGTCAATGGCGAGTGTTGCCAGCGCGGGAGAGCCGGAGAGATTGATTGCCGCTACGCCGTTCGCATCCAGCCACGGACGCAAATAGGCGTAGACACTACCGGCGCCACTGTCGAGCCGTTTGATTTCCCGCGAACGAAAGGCGGCAAACTGGTTACGGATTGCACCTAACCGTTGATAGTATTTGAATGTGACTTCTCCACCGTTTCGTTGCCAGTCTATTTTGCCACGGCGGCTGGTCTCCCCTACTTCCTGGCCAGCATAGATGAGCGGAATACCCGGAATTGTGAATAAAAGGGCTGCCCCAGCCTTTGTACGGCGAAAGTCAGAATTGAATTCCTGGGCAATGCGGGTCTCGTCATGGTTTTCCAGAAAGCGCAAATAGTGAGAATTGCTGCCGGTAAAATGATTATAATTGAGATTCGGGCTGGAATTTCTTACTCTGCTATGCAATGTAGAAATGCTGCCGCCATTCAAAGCGGACTTAAACTCGCCGAACAGGCTCCAGTCGTATGCTGCATCGTTGGCGCCGCCAAAGTCAGAATAGTTGATTTCGCTGCCAAATCCGGTGCCGCCAGTTTCACCAAGGATTAGCACATCCGGCCGAACTCGCTTGATCTCTTCGCGAAACGGCCGCCACCAGGCGCTCTTGCCGTAGCGGTTCTGTGGTCCCCAATAAACGTCCATTCGATAACCGTCAATACCCTGCTGCAGCACCCAATACTTGTACATATTGAGCATGTAGTCCACGGTTTCGATGTTATCATAATCAAGATTCGCCAGTGTCCAGTTAGAGTAATGCACATAGACGGTGTAGTCATTGACGCGGGTGGCAGATTGTCCCAATCCACGGCTGTCGCCCTTGATTTGAGTCTCCAGGAAAGGTCGATAATTTGAGAAGTCCTGAAACTTACGCACGTCTGTTACCCAATCGTGCCCGCCGGAGACATGACTCGGCGTAGAATCAAGTATGACACGAATGCCGAGTGAATGCGCCTCATCCACAAACGTGCGAAAATCTTCCTGCGTTCCCAGTTGTGGATGAATCGAAAAAAAGTCCGTGATGTTGTAGCCCGCATTGAGCTCGTTGATGGACTCGGCATTATCATAAATCGGCATTAACCAGACAACGTTCGCACCCAGGTCCTTGATATCAGGTAACCGCGCCTTGGCTGCTGCAAATGTACCTGCATCAGTGAACGCCGGCATATAGATTTCATAAACGATGGCATCCTTTACCCACTGCGGATTCTTGTCCACGCTCGAAAATGCCAGGCCACCATCGGGCTTTATGACAAAGTAACTGCGGGAAACCCCAATATTAGAATCGGGATCCACAGCGATCAGATCAAAGTAATATTCACCCGGGGTTGAAGGAACAGATATGACCGGTGTATTTTCCTGGGAATTGATGGCCAACGGCTCTGGATTAATTTCGTCGTCTGAGCGCCACGTTACCGCAAGTGCGTCACCATCCGGATCATTGCCATCAAATGTGAGCTGTAACCGGCCGGTACCGGCAATATTGAACCTGACCTGCGGCTTTGGTGCGTGATCGACAAAATATCTGATTTTGATGCTGTCTCGTTGCACGACACCTAAAGTGTCGGTAGCCTCTGCCCGGATGAGATTGTCACCGTCCTGCAGATTCAACAGCAGGGAGAACCGACCCGCCGAATCGCTGTTCACGACCGCAGGGGGGCCGCTATTAAGCGTGAGCGTCACCTCACTATTTGGACTGGCTGTTTCACCGACAACGGTTTTCGTTGCTCGCAAATGTCTGTCATTCGGCCGGGTCAGGAACTCAATGAACCCGGGTGGTTCGTCAATTTTAAAAGTTGTGCTGTCAGCGCTCACATTTCCGTTGTTGTTACTCACAGATAGCTTGAGTGAATGTGTCCCCACGGCCAGCGGTGTCGGCGGCACAAACCTAAAGTGGTGGGTCACCGGGTCGTATCCGCTTCCCAGCCCGCTATATTTAGTCTGATCGATCTCAACTCTGATAGAAGAAGGGTCAACTGGCGATGTAAGAGCCGGAAAAATGTAAGCTGTGATCTCGGGTAGCTGCGACTTCACCTCGCCGCTCACCGAATTTGGCAGCAAATAATGGATTGTCGGGTCATTTATCAAAATGTACGAATTGTTAAAATCAAGCTGATTGCGATTCGGGTTTAATGGATCGAGCAGCCAACCTGTAGATGACCCGTTTTCGTTAAATTTATACTGATAAGCTCCCGGAATGCTCTTTCCAGGATCCGGCAGTGGGTCAGGCCCCCCTAGTCTCAGCCTCACAGTTTTTGACCAGACGCCCGATCCAGGGTCTTTAGTCATAGCAAATTTAGCATCGAAAATCCGGCCATTCTGATTTTCACCCCAATTATTGAATTCACCCGGCAGATAGACGATGGTCGGGCTGCCGGCCGGGGTGTAGAAAAATGTGACATCCACACTGTCGGGGCTCTGAGCTCCGACAATGATCGGGGCAAACAAATAGCATCCTGCCAGCATGAACGCTTTACATTTTTTTTGAATCATCGTTTTGCCTTTTGTGATATTCATCGGGCCATTTCCGCAAAGATCCTGCCCATATAGCGCGGCAGTTTGTCGAACGGCAATACAGCGGGCGCTACCGGCCTGCCGGGAAAGTGCGTCTTGACGACGGCCATATTCAGGTGTTTGAGCATCAGCGTGTCCAGCAAGACTTGATTCACTTTGATACCTACCGTAGACACCGCTTGTGCGAGGTATTCATCTAACAAGGAAATGGTATCCTGGCCACCCTTACGCCTTGTGGAAAGCCCTGGCATGGATTCGTCATGCGCCTCGACTTCCCGTGAACGCACGGCCTCGAGCCGCATTTGGTCGGCCAGATAACTGTCCATCCACATGGCCGTCTCTGCTCTGACATAGTCTGAACTCTGAAATCCACGACGGGCGGCTTCCTGCGCAAGATATTCATGTTCCATCATAATAATTGCCATATTTCTCAGACTGCTGCGAAAGGCACCCTTGTTGGCGAAGTTCAGTGGATATGGCCCAAACCGAAGCTTCCAGAGAAAATCCGCCAGGGTCCACTGGGACCCGTCGTCAAAAGTGACGAGCATCTCACGCAGACGTGCTTGAAGTGCCGCACGGGCCAAGTCATACTGGTTGTCCGACATCTGCACGGGCCGCATCCCCTCGCCGGCGGCATCGTTTTTCGATGCAATAGCAAACGTTTTCTCTATTTGCTCAGCCACAAAAGCGAGTTTTTCCGCCGGTACCTTGGTCTGCTTGCCGGCCATCACCGATTTGAAGAATCTCCGATACGCCAGTTTCTTCTTTCGTGCCATCAGCTTCTTGCGCACCTGCTTCTCAAAAAAAGATGCGCCAGAACCGGCGGGAAATGGTTGCGCCCGCTCTTTTTCCACGCGGAACAAATAAAAAGCATCCTTGAATTCAACGGGCTGAGACACGTCTCCTGCCTGCAAACGCCACAGGACTTTCTCAACTACAGGCTCACTTTGCCCCCAGGATATGGTGTAGGCCGTGCCCAGTTCCCCCCAAATGCCGGAGTCTACAGAATCAGCAATCTTCCTGCGCGCCGAATCAGCATAGGCCCGCGATTCAAAAACCAATTCCTGGACATCCAGTGTTCTCCTCGCGTCGTTCATAGCGACTTTCAACTCACCGGCAGCCACTGTAATATCCGAAAACACATCATTGAGGAGCGCTTCCAGCATGGCCTCTTTCTCGAACTGTCTTGCAAGCGCCTTAAACCGCGGCCGCTTGGCCAGACCATGTTGCCGCCCGCTCTGCGCCAATAATTTCTCCCCGATGAGTGAGGCCAAATAAAGCTGTCTTGATTGTTTATCGTTATCAGGAAACTGAGCAAAGTACGGCGTCAAGGCATATCTGGACTTGAATTCATCGACTGAAATGCTGCGCTTACCGATAGTGGCCACTACAGTCGGATCCGGGTACTCCCGGCAAGAGAATAGGACCGACATCAATATAAGAAATGTAAATGTGAAATTTCTAAAACGCAAAGAACTACCTGTCCTTTATTTTGGCCCAGAGCTCTGTGAGCCCGGGGTGGTCTGGATAAGACTTCAGCAAAACTTGACAGTTGGCCTGAGCCTGGCCAAACTCTCCCATTTTGGCGAGAGCGACTGTGAGATTATATAGGGTCTCCGGGTCATCGGGTTGCACTCTTAGTGCGCGCTGTAAAAATGGCAGTCCTCGTTCCGGATTGCCGGCATTTACATGAATTGACCCGAGCCATTTGTTGGCAATCGCAGACTCATTCACCCGGAGCGACTTCTCGAAAATGTTCGCCGATGCGGCAAAATCCTGCATCTCCAGGTAGAGCAAACCCAGTCTGAGATATGGCGACAAGTTGTATGGTGTTCCCCGCACCAGCGCCCGATACTCAGCCGCCGCGCGTGCAAGCTGCTTGTTCTTTGCGTAGAACTCTGCCAGGTCAACGTGCGACTGCTCCCAGTTTTTTTTATCGCGAAAAACCTCGTATGCCACCTCTTGCATCTTATTCGCCGGTTGGTACTCGCTGGCAAAGTTCGGCTCACCCCCCCGTTTGAACGGCCACCCGGACATCAACACATCTGTTTTTATTTTTGCGACTTCCAAGTCAACCGGCGTCAGTTCCAGACGTTGCCAGTACTCGTCGTCGCTGCCAATGGTTGCGGTGTCCCACTGCGCGGCAGGCAGATCATGTTCTATCATTGCATCAAAAAAGGCAAGCGTCATTTGAAAATAGCCTTTTAGATTTGGATGTAGATGCTCCAGCATCAGATTGGTGCCAATCAACGAGTCCGGCGACGCAGCTTCGAAATAGTGCTTCATCCTCACGACCGGAACATCGTGTTTGGCAGCCACTTGATGGATTGTCCGGTTAAAATCTTCACTGGCGCGGAATCTGAGCGCATCTAAATCTTTTGCTCGGTAAAAGGCTGCACGAGCAGCAGCCGGCTTTCCAGAAGCATGCAGGCTACGCGCCACCTGAAAGTGCAAACCGGCAACACCATCATCCAACTCAGCAGCTTTTCTAAACGCGTTCAAAGCCTCCTCAAAGCGACCCGCCTTCTGAAACTGCCTGCCACGATTAAACAAATCGTTCCACGCCAAAGGTCGTTTCCCGGTTTTGTAGACCGACTCGAAAGGCACCTGATCCCGGATATTGCAAACGAGCTCACTGAGCAAGATCGGCACTTTGCTGGCCCGTGCAATACCAATGATATCCAGCAGATTTTGCTCGAATATCTCCACGGCTTTATGATACTCATCACTGCCAAAACGAATCTGCTTGTTACCGACCATCCTTTCCATCAAAGTCGCATTTTCAGGTCTTTGTTGGTCTCCACCTCCCGGGCTCTTAGCCTTTACCCAGCCAATGAAACTGCGCAACAAGTAAAACACTTTTGAATGTTGCAGCCGGATGACCAAATTAACCAGGCCGCGATATTGGCCCAAAACTTCTGTGGAACTGATACCTAAAGCACCATAAAACTCGTTATGACCAGCGTAAATAAGAAAGGCATCGGGTTCGTAGTCGACCAGCTCATCCATAAAATCAAGTACGGTGTAGGAGTTGACGGCCGGCATCGCCAGGTTGACCACTTCGATCTGCCTGTTCGGCAAGGCATCCTCGAGCCTCGTCGCCAGCATCCGAGAAAAAGCGCCGTTATGGAAGTAGGGAAATCCCGCCGCCGTCGAGCCGCCGAGCACAAAAATCCGGCAGCCGTTGGCGGGTTTCTCCTTGAGAATGGCGTCATAAGAAGTTGCCGGGGCCAGGTCCTTGACAAAAAAATATCTGCGCCCGACCTGATGGTTGGTTACCCAATATCTGGTATCATTCTCCAAGGATGAAAAAATATCCAGGCGAGGCCCGTAATTGAACAAACGAAGGACTCCTTCGAGCAATATGAAAAAAAGCACTGGTATCAGCGCGGCAAGCAGCCTGAACGCCCGTGATTTCATCCGTGCGGATGGTGAGGTCAAGGTAGCCACATACGCCTCAACCACAGTAAGAGGCACTTTGATTCGCCTGGACATTTCGACCGCCGAAAATCTGTGATGATGCTTTTCTATGAAGTTTTTTTGCTTATTTGTCAATTCGTTCATCGCGTAACTATCGGGCTTAAGGCAACAGCAGTACTTTCCGACTTTGTCGCAAATTGCCCGACACTATTTGTATCACGTAGACGCCGTTCCCAAGACGCTTGCCGGAATCCGAGCGCCCATCCCACTGCAGCGAATAAGACCCGGGTTGGCGCACTTCCCGGGCGAGCGTCCGAACCCTTTGCCCGACTATATTAAAAACGGCAACCTGAAAAGCAACAGCAGCGTTCCCACCCAAAGTAAGTGGCAGACTTATGTTCCCTGTCGATTCTGTTCTCGAAAACGGATTGGGGTAACCCCGCCCCAGCGAGAAGTCTCGTGGCCCCTGCAGCGTTCCGCCGGCAACTGAAGTCACGGTGCCAACCCCCTCCTCAATTAGGATTTCCTGATTGAGGGTGACACCGTCACCAAATCGCTCGACCAGCCCAGATGGCCAGTGAATTTCAAGCTCATCAACGCTACTGACTTGTGCCAGCCCAAAATGAACAACGGGGCTGTTTTGTGAAAACCATCCCATTCCACCTGAAACTTCCCGGGTTTGCTCGAGATGACCGGCACGCAAAATGACACGCGCACCGAGCGCATCCCGATTGCTCTGTGTGCCGCGCAACCTGATTTTGAGCCAATTGTTGCCTGAGCCGAGATTTCTGAAGAGCTGGTTCGACCTACCTTCGTTGGTGACAAACAAGTCAATGTAGCCGTCGCGGTCCACGTCGCCACAGGCTGCGGCAAACCCCGACAGCAGGCTGCTGCTCGGATCCCCTGCGTTCACAACGGTGAATGTACCGTCGTGGTTGTTGTGGTACAGAACATTTGGATCCGGCGGCGAGTTGAAACTACTGGCGTTAACAATGTACAAATCAAGCCAGCCATCGTTATTGTAATCCAGCCAGGTCACGCCCCAACCCATGCCGATATCAGCCACCCCTGCCGATTGCGTAACATCGGTGAAAGTTCCGTTGCGGTTGTTTTCAAACAAGAGATTTTCGAACATGTTGGTGATATACAAGTCCAGATATCCGTCATTATTAAAATCTGCAAAAGCCGGCGCCATGCCCTCAGCCTGAACGGCCAAACCTGCCTGGTCTGCCACGTCTGTGAACGTACCGTCGCCGTTGTTTCTGTACAAATTATTGGCCTGTCTTCCATCGTAAACGAGATAAATATCTTGATCACCGTCGTTATCATAATCTACGATAGCAAGTCCCATGGCATTGGCTCGCCCCCAAACACCCGTGCTTACAATGACGTTCGTAAATGTGAGACCGTCGCGTGCGTGGTAAAAGGCGTTCTCACCTGCTCGATTGAAAATAAAAATGTCCAGCAAACCGTCATTGTCATAGTCGATAAAACCTGTTGCTTCCGTTTTGAGCACATCCCCTACGCCGGCCTGGTCAGTTTGGTCTGTAAATACGCCGGCCTGGTTTATGAACAGCAGATTGGGTTCATCTATGCCGGCCATATAAAGGTCTAAAAAACCGTCGTTGTTGATGTCTCCCCAAAGTGCCATACCGCTGTTGCCGACAACAGCCAGATTGTTTTGCGTGGCCACTTCTGCAAATGCGCCGTCGCCGCGATTGCGGAACAGCAGGTTCGGCTGCCCTTTCCTGGACACAAAAATGTCCACGAAACGATCCCCGTCAAAATCCATGATGGCCACAGCTTTGTTACCCCCGGCAGAAAATATGCCCGCCTGGCTGGTGACTTCTTCAAACAATTTAGATTGTGCCTGCAGACCAGTCGTCAGCAAAAACAAAATCGTTGATAGCACAAGCTGATTCATGTTGTGTGAGAGGTTAATCTGGTGAAACGCCTGGATTGAATTAGACCGAGTATGAAAAGGTTGGGCTGCCCGGAACATCGCCCAAACAGCCCAACCTGCATCAGATACGTCTGGAGTATTCCGTTATTTCAGCAACAACATTTTTCTGGTTTGAACGAAATTTCCGGCTTCCAATTTGTACACGTAGAAGCCACTTGCAACCTGGCGGCCGGCATCGTTTTGGCCGTTCCAGCGCACGTGGTAATTTCCCGCAACCTGATTCTCGGCTACCAGTGTGGCGATTTGCTGACCGATTAAATTGTATACGGTCAACTTGACATCACCGCTTCTCGGAATGGAGTAGGTAATGGATGTCTCAGGGTTAAACGGATTCGGGAAGTTGTGGTCAAGCGCAAACTTGCCAGGTACGAAATCGCCTACCCGTTCAACGCTTGTCGGATTCGACACCATGGCGTTGTAATCCCAATGGTCATATTTCTTGGGATCAATACTGCCAAACTGAGCGTGAATTGTGAACGCGCTCTGGCTGTCATCCACGTTGGCAACATGGTTGTTGCCAAAACCGCCCTCATTATCACCGCCCCAAACACCGAACTTAAATACCTGGCCAACTCTTCCCATGGTACCCACATTCATACTGTCCGGTGAGAACATGTACTGACGCGTATAGATGGAATCGCCGGCAACAGCATCGCCGTTTGTCCCATCGTCGTACATCGTACGGGTTGTGTCGTCGTTAAGGGTGCCGCCCCAACTTTGCCAGTCACCTGTAGATAGGCCGTTTATACGGACGCCGTACTTCAGTACACTGTCTGGATGCGCGATATCCCGACCGCCCTGAATGTCTAATAACGTGTCTGTCGGATTCGAAAAGAGCAGCTCGAAGATGGCTGGCCGCATGTCTACCTCAAAAGTCATCAACACATTTTGAGATAGAACCTCGTTGCTCGGAAAGAAAGGCTGCCTATGCGGACTGAAATCATCGTCATCGGCGTCCGTGATGGTTGTTGCCTGAGCATCAATAGAAGCGCGACGACGTTCTGCCCGGCCTTGCTCGGTCTGACTCTCCGGCACAAAATCGAAATCAAAGTAGCTTTCGCGTATTTCCTGGCCAAATTTCTTCAACCGGTAATCATACTCAATAACGCCACCAAGTGTTGCAACCAGGGTGTCGCGACCGAAATAAAGACTCGTACCCTCAATCGAGACCATCGGAACGTCTACAAGTTCGTTGGCGGTTCCGGCGAAACCCACACGGGCGAACAATGTGTCGCCAGGGGTGAAGCCTCTGGATTGGATTGCGCGCGTGATATCCGTCGTAAAGGTAAGATCGACCGTGTCCGAGTTCGATGCTCTGATAGGAACAGCGCCATCGAACCAATCCCAAACTACAGTCGTATCATTAGGGCCGACAATAAATTTACGGTTGTCGGGGATGTTGTCTTCCCAGGATTTTGTGCCGGCGCTGGCATCGGGGCCGTCCAAAGTCACAAACTTGTAATTGATAGTGTCGCCAATCGCACTGGCAGGCAGATGGGTCACGCCCGACCAGAAGTTATCCGCCGGGTAGGTAAACTGGCCATCATTGTCACTCCCGGTCTCTTGCGTCAATGGTACCGGAGTACTCCAATCGCCATTGCCCTCAGGCCACTGGCCACGTGTTCCGACGAATTCATTATCCGCGTTGAAATTAGCAAATCCTTGCATGTTGATACGGAGATAAACATCAATAGTATCGGTCTCAGTGTAGGGCCTGTATAGCGGATCGTTGCCCGAGGTGCCGTTATAGAACTGGACCGGAAGCGTGGTATCGGACTGACCGACCACCAAATTACGGTTGTTATTCGCTGTATTAACATTGCTTTCCCAGCCGTCACCGCCTTGCACCACGTCGGTGCGAACATTGAATTTGTAATCAACCATGTCACCGGCATTAAATGCGAGGGTAACGCTCCAGAGGTCGCCATCGACATGTTGCAGCTGACCACCGGTGTCATCGCTCCATGTTAAGGGGGCCGTGCCACCGCGGATCTGAACCATAGAATTGGGTGTTACCGTATCCGGAACCGTTGCCGTATTCATCCAGAAGGTAACGTTCACTGTCTGCGCACCCGCAGCAGCATAAGTCATCATTACCAGTAAAATGGCAAACAAAACTCTTTTCATAATCGTTCTCCCGTTTAGATCGAAGAAAATTCTACCAATTAGAAATCAAACCACTTTGATGAGGTCAGTCACCTCCTTTCATCACTATATGAGGAATATTTGTTTCTGTCCTCCCACCATATTATCTCAAAATGATATTCCAAAAGAGAGCATCTGAACATTTTCAAGCAGGCCGAAATCGGCGTAGGCGTAGTCCAGAACAAGGGTCGTGGACTCATGAATGTTGAGGGCAAGGCCGGCCCCGAAAGTTAAACCCTCCTCACTGTTCTCGCGAAAAAGAGATTTGTAGCCGCCGCGAACAAAGAACATGTCTTTGAACGAAAACTCAGTGCCAACATTGACTATGCCTGAGTTGTCATTGGGTTGGGTCGCCTCGAGCGAAAACACCAGGCGGCTATTTTCTTTGTACCTGATGAGGTCGCCGGAAATCCCAACCCTGAAAATCACAGGTAGTTGAAACGATTCTGTCTTCAGGAGACCAACGATGGTTTCATTGTTGCCGGTTACATTGGGGTCGAGGTCCACTCTCTGAATGAGGTCCTTTCCATCCAAATGCATTTCACTGCCAAGATTTGAGAAGCTAACGCCAAGCTGCAAATCGCGGAATTGTGTTATGAACAAAAGTCCAACATCAATGGCCACAGCCGTGGCGGTTTCGTTAAATATCTCTTGACTTATGAATTTGACACTGCCGCCGACTGAAAACAGGTCTGTGAGGTTTCGTGCGTAACTAATGGTGGCGGCGATATCCTGTGCGGAGAATCGCTCGCCAGTGCCATTTGGTTCAAAAACAGTGGTGACGCGTTCTTCGCCAAAGTCGAGCGCAGTAAGGCTGAGCCCCACAGCGTTGCCGTTACCCAAATGAAGCACGAGGCCGGCCCAGTTGAAATTGGTATCCAGGAACCAGTTGCCGTGCACAAATTGAGCCTGCGATAATCCCGATCTGGCAATTGCACCGGGGTTCCAGTAGATGGACGTTGGCCCGCCGGCGACAGCAGCGTAGGCCCCACCCATGGCGGCGCTGCGTGCACCCACAGCGATACCCAAAAAATTAGCGGCGGTTGTTCCGACTTTGTCCTGAGCCGATAGCGGTTGAACCAACGCTGCTATGGCTATCAAAGTGGACAAAAACGTTCGCCAGTTGCTGCTGAATCGTCGAGTCATCATTTGCTCCAAATCTAAAAGACCGACCACTACTTGATAATTCCCAGTTTGCCCCGCTTCACACCAACCGAAGATTCAATAACATAGAAATAGATGCCATAAGCGACATCAAGGTTTTCTCGTGTCTTCAAATTCCAGGATATTGTGCCGTCATGGATGTTACCGGAGTGCTCCAGTGTCACAATGCGCTCACCCCGGGAGGTGAAAATATGCACTCTGGCATCGCTTGGCAACCGGGTGAAATCGATTTTTCGTTCGCCGCGCCCCCTGATGCCCGGAGGAGCGGACTGCTCAAAAGCCGTGGCCACGATGTATGGGTTCGGCACCACGCGAATTTGTTCGAGTGCGGCCGTTTGCTGTGCCCGCTGCTCGGTAACTACGGCGGGTTGCGTTGAAAACTCAAGCAGATCGCCGTTGCGGTACGGCTTCACGGTGTTCAAGGCCAGTACCACATCTTCGCCAAAAACTTCGGCGGTATCGTTGCCGGTGACAAAAAAGAACATGTCCCAGGTACGCACGAGCTCGCCCCCCACACCTTTTTCAAAGAACCGGATCTGATCGTTTGCCGATATCGTGTTGTTTCGATCCCGGTCCGTAAACAGAATTTCGATCTGTTCATTCTCTGTCAGATTCCAAACTTGAAATTTCAGGGGAACGCCCGGTATGAAAATTGGCGCCGGCGGCGGTAAAGAGGTGTCCACTATTGCATCAAAAAAACGAATCTCGTAATCGGAGGGGTATGGCAAGAGCGTCGCCGTGGTTCCGGCAATAGGGTCCGTAATAACAGTGAAGTTGCTCTTGAAGGTAAACTTGAGCGGGGTCGCAACACTGAATCCGGAGCGCCCTTCATCAAGTGCAATGCTTGGCCGATCGGGCGTATTATCGAACACCAGCTGAATGCCGTCAAAAACATCAGTGTCTCCGGTCTCAGCGGCAAACGGGCTGCGCTGAATATTCCGACTTTGGAATACCGGATAGTATTGATATGATATTGTATAGGCTTCGTCGTTCAGCAAACCTGTTGCCGCTGCCTTAATCTTGCCGTTTTCAGCGTCGAGCACATAGTTGCCGTTCGGAACCAGTTCTCCCGACAAACTGCGAATTTCAACTGTCCCTTCCACAATGTTCGTGTTGAACAAGTTGGCAAAAAGTGTGTCGCGCGCCGCAAAAAAGCCCGGTTCGCCGTTATTGGGCTCACCGTTGCCCTCTGTGCCGTCTTCATCTCTTGAACCTGCTATGAGCGCAGGCACACCGTCACTACCGATATCACTGCTTGCGGCATCCCAATGAGAAACACCCGTCAAGTCTCGCACGGAATACGAGTATGTGACCTTGACCAGACGTTCCTCATTATCATTCAGGTCAACATTTGGCTCTCCCGGGTCGGCCTTGCCGTTGCCTTCACTGCCATCTGCGTCGTTGGTGCCCGGCAAACCGTCATTGCCAACATCATCGGTGGCGAGGCGCCAGTTGTCGTTGTTGTCGATGCCGTCAGTGGATGTGTCGTCGAATTCCAATCTGTAACGGTGCCCGGTTTGCACCATATTATCCACCACCTCAAAAAAAGTGCGCCCAGTACCCACTGCGGCGATGGTTTCAAGCTCTTCTGAATTTTCCGGAGCGACAAATCCAGCCGCCGGTGCATTGGGAACGATCACTGCGGTATTTATGTCGGTGAGGAAAGCCCCGGAGGAAAGCCTTGTCACAAACTTCGTGTTCTCCGAAGGAAAGATATCTGCCTCGGCGTCGCCACGATCATAAGCAACAACGGCATAAAAATAGGTGCGGCCGTTATCGACATCATCATCGACAAATGTGTGCTGCAGGCCCGAATTCTCTCCAAGAAAAAAAGACAGCCCTCGAGCATCCTGTAGCAAATCATCGCTCGGTCTGAAAAAACCGGAGATGTTATTGGCCAAATCAAACTGCTTCAGGGGCTTGAAGGTGGTCACAACGCCAAGCGCATCGGTAACCTGAAATGCATCGAGAAAGCCGGCGTCGGTTGCTTTGAAAATTTTGTACCCCTCAAAATCTTTTATTCGCAGCACAGGATCGACGGAGTCCTCGGCCTCTCTGTCCCAATAGAGTGTTACTTTTCCATCTCCGGGAACGGCGGTGAGAATCGGCTTTTTGGGCGGCTGCGGAAAACGATAGTCGGCATCAAATATTTTCTGCACGGTCACGCGGTTTTTGAGCAGGTCATCAATAATTACATTCCTGCCGCCACCGTCGCCATAAACCAACGCCAGCGAGAACCTCTCAATGCGTTTGGCCAGCAACGGGAAGAACCCTGAACCGTAGACAAAATCTCCATCCTCACCATTAGTCGGTTTGTTATTTTGAATGGACGCCGGCACGGTAAAAAATCCAGGAGCCATCCGGCCCCACAATTCTTCGTCGTCGGCAAGATCAATGATATTGGCAGGTACAAAGTAGTCGAAACTAGTCAACCCGATCTGGTCGGACTCGTCGACGTCGGTCTGGTCGATGTTTGGCTCTCCCGCCGTCGGTACGCCGTCGTTTTCACCTGCATCGCCGGTATCAGGCTGGCCGTCGGCGCCAACATCATCAAAGTCAGAATCCCAGTCGTTGTCATTGTCAATGCCGTCATCCCGGCGCTCGTCAATTAGTGAGTTGTTGATGCCATCACTATTGACATAGTCCACGTACTTTTTCGGGCTGCGGATATCGATCAGGACATTGCCGTCCTGGTCGCGTCGGATTTGCCGAAAATGTAACTGCACATTCTCATCGATCAACCCATCGAGATCATTGTCGATGCCATCGAATGCGTTCGGATTCACCTGCTCCTGTCCATTTACGATCAGAAGATTTCCTTCGCTTAACTCAGTAACCCCGGCTGTAACGGCGATTGTATTTTCTCCAACGCCGCTGCTGCGAGTCACAAACACAGTATCGCCGGCGGGCACGGTCACCAAAGTGCGTTCAAAATTCTGACCAACGATGACAACCTGGTCACCAGAATTGAATATTCGCGGTTCGAAATTTTGCTCTGTAAAAAAAGGACCGGTCGGGATCAGAGCTCCCTCTGCGTCGCCATCGTTGTCGATGCCATCGAAAGGATTTCCCGGGCTTTCCAAAAACGCGTAGGCCACGACGCCAACAGCGCTGCCAACCCAAAGCGGGTTGCGGCGCACATTATCATCGAAGTCTGCAGTAAAAGTCATATCGAGTTCAACATCGAAAAAGGAGTAATCGTCATCAAATTCGTTGCCGCTCTGGGTGTTGCCCGTCACGCCGATGTAGGTTCCCACGAGCATGCCAAAGGCAGCCCTTGTGTAATCGGTGGTACCCCTGTTTAAAATTTCATAGAGCCAGAAAATGGTATCTTGTGCAAGAAATTGTGCCCACTGCAATCCTCGTGCCTTCACCTCAAGACCCAGGCCGTTTCTGGAGGCATCATTGGCATCGGGCTTGAATGCGACTCCCAGCGAGTTGTTCAGGGCAGAATTGAACTCCTCATCATTGTCGTCATCAATAACAAAGAAACTCTCTTGGTCGGCGTTAAACACATCTTTGCCAAACAGGCCGTTCCAGGCACCTCGCCAACCCGGATCTTCCGGGTCATCGAGCTTATCCGGCCAAAACGGTGGCCATGAATTTTTGTTGGTGCTCAGTGCGACTCGCCCCTGATTGTTATTGAAGTAACGTCCGTCCGGCTCGAAACCCCAGAATTGGCCGGAGGAAGATTCCTCTTGATTCTGAGTGGGACGGGAAACCGGCGTAACAACTACGGAGTGAAAAACCACACTATCAAGCGCTACTTCTGCGCCGACCATTGGGCTGACATCTCCGATATAGCCATTGTTATCATGAATCCAGGCACCTCGTGGCCCAGCCTCACCGGGCTGACCAATCACCCCCCAGTTGCCGAAGACTGTCTTGACCAGATTTGCATTGTGAATTGCTGATCTTCGGAATTGCCGGCCACTGTGCTGAGCATAACCGGTCGTCCAGAACAGAACAATCAAAATAGTCGTTACGAGAGCACCACGATAAGCAAGTCGTTTCTTCATGTTTCCCTGCGTCTGTTTCAGTTTCTGAGTGGGTAGCAATTTAAAAATTGACACCCATTCCAATTTCAATTCTCCGTGGCTCGGAGAAATGCGTTTGATTGGTGTAAAAGTCGGTTTTGGTATTCACCACATTCGGGAAACCAGTTTCACGGGCCCGCACTTCATCTACAGTGAAACGACCATCACCTGTGTCGTCGAAAACATTTATTTCGTTCAAAGTGTCAAACAGATTGAACACGCGCAAAAACAGATTTGCTTTCCTGCTGCCTCCCAACGGCACCTCATAGTAAGCGCGCAGGTCAAGACTGACGAAACCGGGCTTGTTTTCACTGTTGGTAAGCAACGTGGATACATCTGCGCCCGCACGCGGTGTAAAGGGTTGGCCGGAGCCATACTGAAAAATCAGGCTGCCGCCCCAGTTGCGCCGGGAGTAGGAGACGTTGGCATTAAGGGTGTGAAGTTGATCCCAATCGACATTTGTCAATTGAACCTCGGGATCGCGACCCTCAGCCCGTGCATTTCTGGCCGCTTCCGGATTGGAGTTCGTCGCTTTAGCAATTTGAAATGTGTAATCGAGATTGCCGGAAAATCCGCGGCTAAAGCGTTGGCCCACCGACAGGACAACACCGCGTACGAAACCAAAGTCACTGTTGACTATTTTGTTGTAACTTTGCGACTCACCGAAAACCAGAATCGCATCCGAACTCGTGCCTGCAAGATCACGGATATCGCGAAAAAATATGGTGACATCCGTTGCAATGTCATCCGAAAGCTGTTGTTGCAGGCCGATTTCACCACTAATAGTAAACTCAGGTTTCAGATCGGCGTTTCCAATCGTACCTTGATTCCCGGTACCGGAGCCCAGCTCGAACTCTGGATTTTGATATAGGCGCTCAAAGCTCGGCACCTGGATGAAATACCCATATGAAAAATGAAAGACCCCGCGATCGGTGATGGGGAAAGCTATACCAATGCGAGGACTGATACGCGTCTTTGTGCTGGCTTGCTTAAACCAGAATTGCTCCCTCTGAGCAATCGTGAGGGTCTCTTCACCGGGATCCTGAAAACCATCGCTATTGATGTCGTCAAAGCGATGTTCCGGCTTTATTGGATTGAAAATATTGGGATCCGTTTGATCGACGAGCACAACGCCGTCAGGGTCGAAATGGTCGATGCGCACGCCCAGATTCACGATCATGCTTTCAAACTCCATCTTGTCCTGAATATAGGCCGAGAATTCTATCGGCTTGTGCCGGTAAGTATCGTGAAACTCAGAACTGTTTGGCAGAACCTGAAAATCTACAAACGGATTGTCGGTTCCAGCATTGAATGACCGCCCAACCGGCCGCAGGTCGATATCATCGAAAAAAATGTCGTGACGACGAAACTCAACCCCCGTTTTGACTTGATGATTGTTGGTGACTTGGCTTGTGATATCGAGCTTGCCCAAAAATGTTTTGGTTTCACGATGGAAGCGCTTTAGGTCGGTGCCCCCATTTCTGAAGCTGAAAGGCAACTCAGTCAACAAGTCGGGGTGGACATAGCGCTGTGGGTTGACGACCACTTGGCCTCCTTCTGCCGTCAAGAGCCGATTGCCGTCTGCGTCCGTTTGAAATTCCAGGTTCTCAAATGTCTTGGCTTCAAAGGTCTTGTCAAAAAGCGAAAAGCCAATGTCATAGAAAGTCCGGGCGCTGACGGCGTGGGTCCACTTGGCAATGTGCAAATTTCCAACGCGGAACTTCTTTTGAGCACCGTCCGGATTCAAAAGGAAGGTTCTGTCAACCTCTCTGAAATCATCGTTGTTCCGCAGGTAGTTATAAGAAATTTTTATCGACGGGCTCAGCTTGTAGACCAGTTTTATCTGAGCAAACAACTCCTTACTACCATTCATATCGATGATTTTGCCATCGCCAATAGCAGAGGAGTCCGTCGGTATCAGCCGAAATGTGCTGTCGGCATTGAACACCGGAACGCCATTATCATCGGCTTCAAAGCTATTGGGAATAAAGTGTGGTAAAAATTTTCGTTGACCCCCAATCCAGCCGCCGCGGTTTATGTAGCGGCCGTTAACAAAGTAGAACAATTTATCTTTCAAAATAGGACCGTGCAGCGCTATTTCGAAATTGCGGGTGTCAAAAGGTGCTAACTCGTCAACACCCTTGAAGATGTCTGCGTTTGAACTCAGATGATCACCGGCATAAGTCGTAAATGAACCACCGAAGGAATTGCTGCCCTCTTTGGTTGCAATGTTAATGATGCCGGACTGCGCGTGGCCGTACTCGGCATTGAAAGCACCGCTGATCACTTGCAGTTCCTGCACAGCGTCTTTGTTAAAATCTATAACCGTGCCGCCATCGAACACATCGGTAACGGGGACGCCATCGACCAAGTAACCGATTTCCCCGGATCGCCCCCCGCGGATGTGCAGCGCCCCCTGGCTTGAAACAACGCCGGCCTGTAATTCTATTGCATCTGTCAGCTCCGCAATAGGCAGTGATGAGATCTCTTCAGCACCGACCACAGCGGTGGAAGCTGTCAGATCCCTCTGTACAAGCTCGCGTTCGGCGATAATGGTCACGCCCTCGCCAATGTCAACGACCTCCGGGCTGAGCTGGAAGTCAACTTTGGTGGTCAGATCGATTGAAACCCGGATATTTTGATAGGTCAACGATCCATACCCAATCATAGTGGCACGAAGGGAATAGATGCCCGGACTGATATTGAGAATAATGAAATTACCGTCGAGATCAGCGGCTGCTCCGGAACTCGTGCCCTCCAATATGATATTGGCGCCAGGTAGAGAATCACCGTTTTCGGCATCCGTTATCCGGCCTGCGAGCTTGCCGGTCGTCCCCGCAAATCCAGAATGAACTACCGTCAGACCACAGAAGATGGTCAGAACCGCAGCAAATAGTGTTCTGTATTGGATTTTCATAGATCCGATTCCGCGTTTAAGACAAAACGATTATTTTCATGTCGGTAGAAGGCAAAAAAAAATTTATTGTGCAAGCCGATGCTGGTTCCGTTGTGCACCACAAGTCTCCCGGACAACGATTTCAGTGCCAAGCTGCTTTTGGAAACCCTGATCCGGCAAGCTATCTATTCGGCTCATCAAGCGCTCGACTGCCAGCTCCCCCATTTCAATCGTCGGTTGCTTCACGGTGGTAAGACCGACGTAACTTGCTAACTCAATATCATCAAAACCGACAATAGCGATGTCTTCCGGGATGCGCAGATTCCGCTCGCGTACCGCCTGCATAGCGCCAATTGCCTGAATATCGCTGGAAACAAAAACGGCACGTGGTCGCGACTCTGACAAATCAAGCAACTGCAGCATGGCGGTGTACCCACTCTGTTTGTTGAAACCATCTGCTTCGTTGGCAAAATCGCATGCAACAAAATGCTGGTCGTGAAACGCGAGTCCATTGTCACGAAGGGCCTTCTTGTAACCCTCCAAGCGCAACCGCGCAGGCACGCTGTTCAATTGACCATCAATCATTGCAATGTCATGATATCCAAGATCAATAAGATGTTTCGTTGCCAGGTATGCGCCTTCGACGTTATCAACTTTGATGGAATCCAAGTCCGGGTGAAAACTATCTACCAGCACGATCGGAAACCCTTTCTGGTTAAACACGGCCGCATCCTCATTCGATATCTCTAACGAAATGTAAAGAATGCCATCAACCCGGCGCTCTTTCAATACTCTGTTGAGGAATGTTTCCTTCTTATTCGTTTGGTCTACGCTATAAAGAATCAGGTCATTCTCGTATTGAGTAATCTTGCGTTGAATCCCCGCGAGTAATTGCACAAAAAAGTACCCAGTAAAGAAAGGGATGATGCAACCGATGCTGTTGGTCCGTCTGCGCGCAAGGCTTTGCGCCATACTGTGTGGCTGATAATTCAGCTCTTCGATTGCTTGCTCAACCTTGAGCCGGGTTTTCTCGGACAGGTTCGGTTGTTTGTTTATGGCGCGTGATACTGTGCCAATGCCAACACCTGCCCGCTTTGCAACATCGTATATTGTTGCCACCCATATTCCCTTTCTATATGACAATTTGTGCGTACAAAATGAAGGCTGGGCCTTGCAAAAAAATGAACAGCGCGAAGCACAAAACTGAATGACGAACGACAAGAGTTAACAGCAAATCTGGAAACACCTCTACGAAGGATAAGAAAACATCAAAGATTGGAAGTGCTTCCATGAGCATAATAAATAAGCGCGACAGAGTCAAGAACTTTTTAAACTTTTTTAATAATTATTGAGTCGAGTGGAAATAGCGTGGTACTGTCGTGTGGAGCCGTTCAATGGTATCAATTCGGTAAATGCTATGTTGAAGACCGGCAAGCAAAACAAACTCTTACCCGGAAAAACATGAATCATGCCAGGTTAAGTCGCCTTATTCAAGGATAATGACAGGGTGCTTTTCTCATTCTCAAGCGCCATACAGCGTGACAATAAACTTCGCCGCACATCAGCCTCGCCCCCGCACGCCTTAAGCTGCTCGCGAACTGCAGCGATTTCTTGTTGAAGTTGCTCCTTGCGAATGGTTAAGATGCAATCCTCAGCCCACTTTTCCGCATCCAAATCCGGTCGCTCCCTTGCCAGTTCCTGCACAATAAACTCAGATATTCTAACATCGTTAAAGCGCTGCACAATTTCTATCTGCGTAGGCTGACGTCCTCCTCTCTGCTGGTTTTTATGAAAGTCGAGAACCGGCAGCAAATAGTGCCCTTCGCCCACCTTGAGGTCGAAGTGGTCAAATATGAGCTCGCTAGTTGACCAGTCGTGCAATAAAATTCTGACCAGGTCATCGACTGCTTTCTCCGATTTTGTCTGTTTTCCGGGCTTTGGTGCAGTGCTCATGCCGGCTAACCTTGCATCTTTTCTGGCCTGCTGCTGCAGGACTTTCTGCAATTCAGCCCAGAGGTCCTTTTCGTTGACATGCAGCCGTTCTGCAATATCCGAAACCACCATACTGCGTTGAATGCGATCTTTAACCCGGGCCACAGAGGCAAGCAACGATTGTACACCTTCTTCACGTTTTTCCGGGGCTATCTGAAGTAGTAGCGTCAGTTTGTAGTCAAACAAATGTTTTGCATTGCTGACCCGGTCGAGCAATTTCTCCTGGCCAAACTCGCGAACAAAGCTGTCCGGATCATGTCCATCCGGCAAAGTGGCAATGTAAACTTCCACATCATTTTCGACTAAGACATCCGCGCCGCGAATGCTTGCTGCAGCGCCTGCTGTGTCACTGTCATACATGAGCACCACATGCCGCGTATAGCGCCGGATAAGCGCGGCCTGCTCCTGTGTGAGTGCTGTGCCGGAAGTCGCCACCACGTTGCCGATACCATTGGCCAGGAGGCTGAGCAAATCCATGTAGCCCTCCACGAAGATAGCTTTATCCTGACGCCTGATATCATCCCGGTTTTGAAACAGGCCGTAAAGAATTTTGCTCTTTTCATAGACGGGTGTCTCCGGCGAATTTATATATTTCGGCGATTTAGGCTGCTCTTTCATAACACGGCCACCAAAAGCCACAACTCTGCCTGATAAATTTTTGATGGGAAACATGATGCGCTCACGGAAACGATCGTAGCACTTTCCTCCTTCTTTTTGCAGCGCGAGACCTGCCGCCACAAGCGTGTCCACATCGTTGGCGGTCTTACCAGCCTGTTGAATGAGGCCATCCCAATCATGGGTTGCGTAACCGAGTCCAAACGCTTTCATATTTTCTACACTTAATCCCCTGCTCTGAAAATATTTCAACGCTTCCTCGCCTGTTGAAGCAAAGAGGTTCTGCTGAAACCAGTCCATGGCAAACTCGCAGATATGGTAAAGCGCTTCGTTTTGCTTCGCCTGTCCTTCGTCGCGCTCCTCCCATTCCAAATCGATATTGGCCCGGCCGGCCAGAAGCTTTACTGCCTCAGGAAAGCCAATACCCTCATGTCGCATCAGAAACGTGAATACATTGCCGCCGGCGCCGCAGCCAAAACAATGGAAGATTTGCTTATCCTGATTTATGCTAAATGAGGGGCTTTTCTCATTGTGAAAAGGGCACAGGCCAAATTGATTCTGCCCTTTCTTCTTAAGAGTAACATATGCGGAAACAAGATCCAGAATGTCAGTAGCCATTCTGATTTCATCGATTTTATTTTCAGGGATAGTATGTGGCACTTTAGTTACAAAGACCTGGTTTGGTGCAATATTTCTCTATTCATCCTCATCTTCAAGAGCCGGGTTTTCATAGAGCTTTCTGCGAATGAACAGTTCTACAATATCGCTATCAATTTTGCCGGCGCGTGCTTCTTCTTGAAGTATTGCGAGGGTTTTTTCGATTGGTATCGCTTTTTTGTAAGGCCGATCAGGTGAGCTAAGAGCATCAAAGATGTCGGCAATACAGAGAATGCGTGCCGGCAGAGAGATCTCGCTGCCTTTCAGGCCCAAAGGGTAACCACTGCCATCCAGATACTCATGATGGCCGGCTGCATGTTTGGGAATATTTCGCAAATCTTTTGTAAATGGAATTTTCTCAAGTATATCAATTGTGTAGGCCACATGTGCTTGAATCTCTTCATACTCCCCAGGGGTCAAATTGCCTTTTACAACCGACAAATTCTCAAACTCGTGCCGGGTCAGAAAATAGCAAAGCTCGCCACTGCTGTCGCTGTAAGTGCGTTCGGCGAGTTTCTGAAGCCGTGATAATGCTTCGTTATTGAGATAGCCGGGAACATTAATTTGTTGCACAAATGCAAAGGCCGCATCGATTTCCTGCATTTGCCTCTCAATTTCATCCTGCATTTTCTCAACTTCAACCAACCCCCCGTTACCTTTGCTCAGTGCCTGCACTTTTTCCCGCAAATAACCGTTTTGAATACCAACTCTGATACCCTCAAAGCGTTGTCGTATAACTTCCAGCTCAACGCGAGTCAGCTTGTTCGCTTTCTCTAGAACACTTTCGCGAACACCAATCTTACCAATATCATGTAACCAGCCGGCCATGCGTAATTCTTCGATTTCCTCTGGTGAAAAGTGGGTTTCTCCGAGACGGCCCTCAGTTTCACGATTAATCGAATCAGCAATGCGCACCGAATACTTGGCCACTCTGCCGGAATGGCCAGCCGTGTGTGGACTCCTGGCGTCAATTGCTTTGGCCGAGTAGCGAACCAGAGATTTGAACAGATTCTTGATTTCTGCAAAGAGTTTGACATTGCGGATGGCCACTGCAGCCTGTGATGCCAGAGACAAGACCAGGCTTTCATATTTTTGCTCGAACGGCACAACCTCTCCGGATGCTGTCAGGGAATTTATTAACTGCAACACGCCAGTGACGCTTCCGGATGAATCGCGCATTGGCACCACCAGCATGGATTTTGAGCGGTAGTTATTCTGAGCATCAAATTGTTTGTTGATCTGATACGCCACTGTTGGTGGAATCTTATAAACATCTGGTATGTTCAGCAACTCGCCGGTAATCGCCACATAGCCGGCAATGCTGTGCTTGCTTAAAGGCAGGTAGAATGATTTGAAGGGCTCTTTTTCACCATCCCGTTTTTGTAAAGATTCTGTCTGCGCAACGGTAAAGTTGAGCCGCTTGTCCTCTATTATATATAGGCTTCCACCATCCGCATGGGTGAAATGACATGCTTCACGAACGATGCGTTCAAGCAGATTGTTTAGGTTTTGCTCGCTCGAAAGGGCAATTCCAATCGCATTGAGTTTGTGAATCTGATCTTCAAGCTCAGAGTTGTGAATGACAGCCATAGCCTCAATTATCTTTCCAGGAAACCCTGGTCCCCTTGCCGAGCGTCAACCTAAAATTGAGCATATCCAAGTACGGCAGATGCTTATCCAGTTTATCTTTACTCAACAATGCAATCTAATGCAGACAACAAGCAGGCACCCCATCGGCCTTTCAAACTCCACCCGTTATTGCCCTTACTTTCTCACGATTCAAATTCGAAAATCGTTTCCTCGATGCCAACTTTTAATAAAAATCGAATTAGAAATATGAGCAATTATGGTCAAAAAAGCAAACGTAATTCGCAGGGTTCAAGACAACGAACCGGTGCACAAACGCAATAGTTCGGTCAATTTGTATTCAGACTTTTCTTCCGCAGCAAACCACTGGTTGACTGTTTGGGCGGCTGCAACCAAATCACGCATAATTGCTGCAACAGAACGGGATTGCTTGTGCCCGGTGTTTTCACGGGAAAATACTGAAATTGCGGTCAAAAGAAAAAGATGAATTACCATTTTATTGAACCGTTCTTTGTTGAACCAGACAACACCCTCAAATTCATTAACCTTGACCCAGGAGCGAACATCCGGGTTTTCAAACAGAGCGTTCAACGCCTTTTGCCCATCCAAATTTTCCATGTCCGCCATAAACAATCGCTCCCCCTCGCCAAGCAGCACGGCAAGCAAATGCACATCGTCATAAAGGGACTCAGACTCCCCTCCGGCGTCCTGGCGCAAACGCTTAAAACGCTGGTCTATGAGTCGATCGCAAAGCCAGGGCATTTCACCCGTAGCAACTGCCGCAGTCTCTTGCATGGGCCGCAAACCTCGCAAAACCAAACAGGCATAAATAAACGACCAATCAGCATTTTTTAATGCAGTTTGCAGCAATCGTCTGGCACCGGCACTTCCGCGAACCCGGGACTTCGCCAACCCGGCAACAGATTCATCAAAATCGAGTGCCGCTTCAAGTCTTGCGGCGGCACAGTCCGACGTAATGTGCTCCAATGGACCTCCAAAAAGCTCCGCACTCGCCCTGTCCATTTCCTGATAACCGTTTTGCCACTTTTGAATCCAAATTTTTGAGATGGTCTCATCTTTGATTTTTTCACGCAATTCCATGAACTCGGAATAAACTCTTGAACTAAAAAGGTCATCCAATTTAACCAAAAACGGTGAAAAACGTCTTTCCGCCACGGCTTCAGAAATGCTGACCACGCCGGCACCATTGAGATGAATACACAGCTCACCATAGGAATGTGCGTCATCATCGCGTACTTCAGACATTTCGGTTACGACCAGGTACTTAAACGCGCTAAGCTCAAAATACAGGCCCTGGTCGCAGACCTGTCTGCTGTTTCGCATGTATTCGAGTCCGGCTACTTGATCACGAAAAATGAAGTAATAATTCTCATCATCTGTTAAACCAAGCCCCTGGCCCAGAGAACGCTGAACAAGCCTGGTTCCACCATTCTCAGAGGGCTGGGAAAACGGCACGGACGTCCGTATCCAGCCAAATGCTTCTTCGTATTTATTATTGTAGAGAACCAAAGCCCGATCACCGAAGGCCGCATTAGAATAAGCAAAAACATTGTCATTGATTTCACCGATATGATTAACAAAATCATAAAAAATAAAATTCTCAACACCGGCAAACAAATAGCGTTTTTTGAAAAGCGGAAAAATCTCGCGCTCATGGCGCTGTACCAGCCAGTTGTTTTCCTTTTCATCGAAGTAGGCCCTGCGGTATTCCATGCCATATTTTTCATGATAACCTTCAATTTGTCCATGACCAAGCATGGGCAATCCGGGCATTGTGGCCAACATTGTACAAACGCCAAAATATTTATCCCCATCACCGAACTGAGCGATGGCGGTGTCCTCGTCCGGATTGTTCATAAAGTTCACATAACGCTTAAGAATTTCAGGGTTGAATTGCAGCGTATTTATAACCGTTTCCCGGTATTTATGATTTTCCTCATTCTTCAACATATGCATAAAAGCACTGTTGTAAACTCGATGCATACCCAACGTGCGAACAAAATAGCCTTCCATCAACCAGAAGGCTTCTGCCAGAAGCAAAGTATCCGGGGCCTCTTGCGCCACCCGATCCACAACTTCACGCCAGAACTCTGCCGGAACTATTTCATCAAATTTTTGCCTGGAAAGGCCAAACTCCGAGCGCGTCGGAATATCACCGCCGCTTCCTGGTTCCGGATACCACAATCGGTGAAAATGTTTCTTCGCCAAAGTCATTGCCGCGTCGAAGCGAATCACCGGAAACTTGCGCGCAACTTCCACAATCTTGTTGATAACTGCCTCGCGCACCTCAGGATTCAGATAATCGAGCTGAGCGGTGTCATTCCACGGCATGCTGGTGCCGTCGTTACCGTGATAGATATAACGCACGTTCCCATTCCAGGTATCTTCACGCCGAAATACAACTGCAGCATCCGAGCGGTCAAAATACCCGTCCTCAATACAAATATTGTAGCGCGGGTCGGCACTGAAATTGGCACTACCGAAACGATAATTGGGAAACGGACTGTGTGGCAGCGAAATAAACCAGTCAGGCTGTTCACGCAACCAGCGCGAATCAATCCCGGTATGATTTGGCACCATATCACATCCCATCCGGATGCGCCTCTGCCAGCACCTTTGGCGCAAATTGTTCAGAGCATCCTCGCCGCCTAAGTCTTGCGCTATTTCATAATCAAAGAGTGAGTAAGCAGAAGCCTCGGCCTCAGGATTGCCGCACATTTGCTTGATCTTTTTCGATGCTGGGCTGCGCTCCCAAATGCCGATAAGCCAAAGACCGGAGATCCCCCAACCGGCCAGGCGGTCCAGCTCCTCGTCAGGAATTTCATCGAGTCGACTAATTTGCCTGTCATATTTTTTTGTCAATTGGTCGAGCCAGACCAGAGTACTCTTGGCCATGAGCACCAAACTCGGCATCCAGTCGAGGTCTGCAGTAAAACGCTCAGGTTCATCAGCCTGTTGCCCGGTAAAATACAATGCCTCCGTAGGCGCCGAGCCCGTAAAACCTGCTTTGGCTTCCTCTTTCATAAAATCGAGTCCACCCAAAAGACGCACGAGTATGCCCTTGAGCATTTCAGTCCAATGACCAAGAATATAATTGAGCTGACCCTCGAGTGAGTCCGGGCTCTTAAGTGCCGGAATTCGCAGTAAGGAAAACAAGTCCACTTGCTCGGGGCCGAACGGGGGTTGCGTAGCAAAAAAAACTTGCAGACTTTCAATGGCTTCTTGATACGCCGAAGCGCTACTCAGTTCGGCATCGTCAAACAACTCCTGATACGGATGAAATGCTTTGTTCCGGTTGGACAACCAGAGCATCATCAATTCCTCGATAACGCTCTCCTTGTTAGACACACCGTTTGTGCTGCCTTTAAGATATGCGTCAACATCCATTTTGCCAGTGTAAACGGCTGCGGGTGGAAACTGTTTGACAAACAACTGCATAGTTTCCTGCAACGCATCCGCACCGAGATTTTCGCGCAACCATGCCAGTGCCTGATCCATAACCTTTGTATTAACTTTTTGACGATAAAGCTCAATCACAATGTGCAGCACTTCATCTATTAAACCCATTGCGCTGATATGGCCGGCTTTCACCGTGAGCTCCGGCCTGGTGTGTAAATCCCGTAGCTCATTCATTTTTTTTGCAAAAATTCGTGCCGCACGAAAATCGGCAAAAACAACATTTCCGGATGCTGAGAATAAATGCTCATCAAAATCAAATTTTTTGCGCGCGCGGGACGAAACGTGGAATTCGACCGTCACCTGGCTCCCGGTGTCCACCGGAACCCCAGTTGAATTTTTATGCTTCAATTAGTTTTCCCTTTTTGAGCTAAGAAGGAGAGTTCAATCTTGTAGAAATTGATTGGTATAATATAGCAAGGTATGTTTGCAAAGAAAAGTGAAAAATGAAAATGATTCGGAAGAAAAGTGAAATGCGGTTAAGAGATAAAGTCAACCTTCTTTGCAGGACGTTTCAACCAACTGTTTTAAGCGCAGATTGTCTCGCTCCATACCGCTACTCAGCTCAAAAATCGTCTGCTCCGAAAGAGCATCGTTATAAAAGCTTGTGCGGCGTAACAACGTTCCGGTATTCAAGGCTCTTAGTTGAATGAGCCCTTTACCTGAGAGCGGCCCGGAAAAGCGATGGTAGGCTATCCGCTCTTTTTCAACAAATTCCGTAATTTTGACCATGTACTTAACCTGCCCAATTGTGTCTCCTCCAGCCTCAACCTCCGCTATCATCCCAACAGCGGGCGCTTCATCCAAGCTACCGTCCACGGCTTTGACAAAATTAAAAATTCTCGACCAGTTGCAGGGATGAATGTAAGACCAGACACGATTCCTGGGTGCCTCAATTTCAATTGAACGAATAATTTCAGTCATGTTGGTCACCTGCAAGGAAGAAAGTAAATCTGAAAAACGGGTACCTATCTTCTTTCACGAAGCGCCGGCACTTCACAGTTCAGCGCCAGCCTAAGTTGCTTCTTCAGAAACCACTGCCTTGAGCGCAGTTTTAATTTCAGTGTCGGTAAGAGCCGCAAACACGTCCTTCAATGTATCGCCGGCTATGGACCAATTGTTATTTGAAAACGCTTTATTACAAAACAAGAAGTAGCCGTTGGGGCACTTGAAAAGCTGCACACTTTTGCAATCACCAACATAGCCTGTTTTCACAAGTTGCTCTCCCCTAAATTTAACTTCAGAATGCTTCATGGAAAGAACGCGGCTCACAGAGTTGATTTGCTTTATAAAAGGTCGTCCCTCTGCGGTCAGTAGAATCGTTTCAACATCTAAATTTATGCTGTTATTTGCTTGTGGCGCTTTTTCCGACATTAAAAATTTGCCTCCATTAGAAGAACTCTATGTTCAGTTGAAGTGAAAATTTGCGGATTGAAAGTAAGAAGTTCGGCCAGGAAAAGCAAGTGAAATGTCTGCGAAAAGGTCTGGCAGCAAAGCCCTTTCTATTTTACAATTTACTTGCGTTTAACGCAGCAGGATCATTTTGCGCGCCAGCGACCTCTCTCCGGACATAAGTTGATAAAAATACAATCCGTTCGCCATCTGCACGCCTGCATCATTCCGTCCATCCCAGTCTATTTCAAAGAAACCCGGCCTGTGTTCAGCACTCACAAGTGTCCTGACAACCTGCCCCAGGGCGTTGTAAATAATTAATGAAACATGATTCTGCCGAGCAATAAAATAACGAATTCGAGTTGCAGGATTAAACGGGTTTGGAAAATTCTGCTCAAGCTGAAATTCTTGCGGAATCTGAACGTGCTCGGGTTGAACAGACACAACCAGATCGTTCCAGGCGGCCTGGGCCAAATCAGCATTTGCGCTTAAGTCTGGCAACCCTTGCCCGGCAATCCAGGCAAATCCGACCAGAACAGAATCGCCAGGCTCCAATGCAAATGGCCCGGAACCAATGAAACTGGAAAAATCATCATCACCGGTTATTGGCATCGGACCCGGCCCATCAAAGTTGGACAAATATGAAGAAAAATCGGCAGGATCGAGGTCGGAAATCACCCGGGCGCCAGAGGCAGCTTGCATAGTTTTAATGCCGTACCAGTTGCTGTCTCGTGGGTTCGAGCTGTTTTCATACTGATACACCAAAGATCTGTTTGCATCATAACCGCCACGATTCCGTTGCACGCTCTCGGTATGGATTCCGACATCCCAATCAGCAAACTGTCCCAAATATAAATTCTCAATGGACTCGCCTGTGGCGTTTGCGACCAGGCAGGCAATCAGTACAAAGTCATCGCCAAAATTTGAATACGATGTTTGCTTGACTTGCAAGCCCAATGACGCACTTAAAAGATTCATGTTGCCGTCTGAGAATTGCGTTACACCTATCTGGCCAAATTGCGCATTGGCGACAAATGGTTGAAAAGGCGAGTCTTGCTCAAAATCGACGAGGCTGATTCCATTGGGCAGCCCAAGACTGGGGACGTTTGCACCCATCCGGCTGCCACTCGCAGCGACAAATCCACCGGAAAACAATGTGCCGCCGCCGTGCTCTAAAAAAGAAAATCCACGCCCACGCCCAGTGCCGTCATCCCCATAAATACCATTGGCCCAAACGGAAAAGGAAACGGTTCCGGTCTCGTGCGTGAGGCGCGGTCTGGCGTGCAGTGAATCAACTTTCAATTCATAAAAAAAGGCTTGACCGCCAATATTTTGCGCGCCTTGCTGATGGTCAAAATTATCAACGGCAAGAAAATATGTCTCCTGTCCGGTCAACTCCAATTCAATAAATGGATCTTTGTCAATACCGGGAACTCGATCATCGTTGCGTGCCACCACACGATTCCGGCTGTCGGTTAAAGTCAAAACTGCATCCAGCAAAGAGCCGTGGCGTGCGGCAGCCAAATCGATTCGAACAAAAGCTCCGGAGAACGCGGAAAGAGAAAAAATATCAACATCACTTTTATTTGATAGAAAGCCCTGAGTTATGCTGCCTGGCACAATCGGGGTCGCACTGGCGGGCGTCTCATTTGGTTCTGAAATTTCGATTGGTTCAGGCCCGAAAAGTGTAAGTTCCACTGCCAGGTTATAATGCGCAATTTCATCGAAAATCTCGCCATCAACGGAAAAGAGGTTGCCGGAAATAACTCCAAAATCGAGGCTCTCATCTGCGCCAATGCCCGGGCCGGTTCCAGCAAGCGTAGCGCCTTCAGGAAACTGAAAAACAGCGAATAAGTCATGGCGGGCGAGAATTTCGGTATTCAGATCAATCTCTAAAAAACTATTGCCCCGGCCTGAAATATCATTCAGTTCAATAATTGGATTCAACAAATCCGGTTGTCCGTCAGTGGTGGGCCCGGTGAGAAGAATGCGGGGCCAAATCGTATTTTTATCGTTATTAAAAAAACGAATACCCGAAACAGAGTATGGTGCCGCCACGCTCGCAGGCAGAGAAAAGCGAACAGCAAAATAGTCACTGGCACCGGTTGGCGTTTGAACCGCTTGCACGGACTCAATTGAGTCGTCATATTTCGCCAACCGGATCTCTCTGTTTAACACAATGTTGAGAGCCGGAGTAACGCTGTTTGCAACCGGTGCAACGTATTGAATATCGTGTCTGAAATCCAGAGCCGGATTGCTGCCTTCGTTTGCACCATTGTAAAATTCCTCGGGTGCAGGCAATGGTACCAGCGTCTGCGAGCTAAACTGGCCTGGACCAAGCTCATCGGTCTGAATCGCGTAATCTCCTCCGGGCGTCAAACCGGACAAGAAATAGCGCCCCTGCCAATCCGGGTCTTCCGAACCACCATTGGCGGCAAAAGGAGTAAATGCGCCACTAATTTGTGACACGGCATCGGCAAAAACAGAGATGGCACCACCACTGGTGTTTCGGGCAATCACGTTTACACCATTCAGTGGCGTCGCACCATCAAACGCAAATATCTTTCCGGTGAAAGTACCGGTGGAAGCGATGATAAACGGATCTTGCGTGCTGAAAACCGGATAAAGTACTGACAACATTGCAATGTCGTCGCTGTGCGGTGTTACTCCGGAGGCGCTGCCTGCAAAGAAAACAGGAAACATGGTTTCAACCGATGAGACCGGTGGCACGCCAAAGCCCAGAATATTTTCGCCGGAGAGAATGGCATTGCCGTTAACCTGCGAATGCGCCAAATTAATAAAGTGGCCGAATTCATGCACAACAACTGCCTTGAACTCTTCGAGCGGCAGTTCCCCATTGCCCGCTATTCCATCGATAAAAGCGCCATTCAGGAAGGCAGAAGCTTCGACAATTTCATACGGTGCGGACGCCGAAATAATGTCAGGTCCGGCAAAACCAACGATGCCACTGTTTTCCCCAAACAGCATATCAAAAATTTCACCACTCGCATCGAAGACAATCTGGTTTTGTCCGGTTGCCGCGGTCTTATTGAGAATTGGGGCAAAATTCGTGATGTTAATATCAACAGACGCTCCGTTCGGCGTCAAAATTAAACCCTGATTCTGAAAAGTAATTGCTGCTGTCGCCACATTGCTCCAGCGCTGAAACGCATAGTCTATCAAACCCGCCGCAACAGAATTACCCAGGATTCCAAGCGGTCCTGCATCATACCGATAAGGCACGGGTGTAGATGTATTCCACTTGTAGGGAGCCCCGTTGGGACCAATGAGCATTGGTTCACCAGCGTTAACTTGAGTTAAGAAAAAAAAGAATGAATTTATCAGAAAAACAAAGATGCGTAGATTTGCAGGTCTCACGAATACTCCGTGTCAAAAATCTATTTCACAGTTTTATCTATCACTTTTTCTCAAACAGGTTTTATTGCACCAACTTCCCCAGAAGGTCAACAAAAGTATCAAAGGCCAACGGCCCCTCGGGCAGGCCACTTACCATCTTAGATAGCGCACCTGATTGGTTGATGAGTGCGAACAGCCCGGCATTGTTTAAACCGTTAGCTACGATTTTTTGCCTGTGGCCGCCCTTGGTTACAACACTAAAGCTACCCTGCTGCAGCCCAACCGGTGCAGTCAAACCTATTTTGCTATCGGCGGTCAGCAGCAAAACATATTCGCGGCCAATCTCATACACGGGCAGGCCTGCGACGATTGATTTTGAAATGCCCAGCCCGGACTCGACAGCAGCGGAGCGGAGTTGACGAATTTGCAGCGTCTGGCCCAGACTGCCTTTTAATGCCCGTCTGATCTCAAAAGTATATTTTGTCACCGCAAGTCGCACGCCACCCGGGGCCACAACATAATCCGATTCTGCAGCAACGCACTTGCCCGCAAAAATACGCCGGCTACGAGATACCAGCTCGGCCAGGTTCATCTTAACACTGCTGGAGGCCATGACATTTGTAGCGAGTAGTACGACCAAAGCCATTGTCGGGATTGAATTTTTTAGCATTTGACGACTCCAAAGTACGTTCACGGCCAGGGGTGCATGCAACATGCCTGCGAGTTGCTGTTAAGAGTGACTCTCGAAGCACTTACTCTATTAGAGACAAACGGTGGCATAAGCAGAAAACCAGAAACCAAACAAATGTACCTTGAAACTATTACGGAATCTGATAATCCGGTTGGCGCGCACAAGTCGAGATCACCGGGGTTAGCGATAAATATCTAATGGAGAAAAATGAAGTTTTTTAAAATTTACTGTAGAAAGATATGCGGCAGAAGTGGAAAACTCAATATAAAAAGAACAGGGACTCTGCGTAAATGCAGAGCCCCTGTTCTTTACTTAACGAATGGGTAAAGCTATTTCAGCAGGGTCATCTTAAATGATTTTGTGAATTCACCTGCTTTGATACTGTAGAAATATAATCCGCTGGAAACAGGACGTCCTGAAAAGTCAGTTCCATCCCAGGAAATCGTGTATCTTCCTGCAGACTTTTTCTCGTTTTGCACAAGATCTCTAATCTTTTGACCGGTAATATTGAACACCGACAGCGTCACTTCTGCTGCTTCAGGTAAAGTATAGTTGATCTTTGTGCTCGGATTAAACGGATTCGGATAACTGGGCTCAA
>JAJDAG010000084.1 GCA_029262005.1 Candidatus Zhuqueibacterota bacterium
CTCCAGATAATAAGAATATTATTGAGCGAATTTTCAGATGGCTCAGTCATCGACCTGTAGCAGTAGTAATTATTTTTGGTATTATAGTTTTATCTATTGGCTTTATAATTGACACTATTTTGATGTTCTTTGATTAGATGCGAGGTGTATCTCATCGATTTTTTTATTTTGGAGGCCACATGTACGTTATGATATTTAATATAATTGCGCTGGTTGCAATGATTATTGCGCTTATTGCAATGATATTTGCTCGTCGGGAATCAGAACGGGCTTTCCGGGAAATGGAAAGGCTTTCTTCTTCTCGTGCTTCTCGTCGTTTCAATGCCTCTGATTCTTCATAGGTTTTTATGTGTTTATCGTAATCTGATGCAACGGTACGATTGATTGTTTCTACTCTTTTTTTGACTGCATCAATGCCATGTTCTTTGATTTCATCAACAACTTTTTGATAGCTAATATGTGTCATGATTGATAATTCCTTTTTAACGGTGGCATGGGAAAGCACGTCTGTTTTTCAGGCTCAGCGGTTTATCCGCTGCTGCAATATTGTTGGCGTTGCGGCGAGTTCCATCCGCCAGTCACAGCCAACTTATATTTGACTAGACTAATCCCGGAATTTCATATGCCTACATATAGGAACAAAATTTAAAAATGCCTACATATAGGCAACTGATTTTCCTATATGTAGGCATTTTTCTAATTGCATTTCATTCCTATACCTACCATTTTTGCTTTTAATACCCACAAGGCGTTCTTCCAACCCTAAATCCAGAACTTCTCCATAAAGCAATTCCCAAACTCGGGCTTTACGATTCCATTTACCACCTGTATACAGTCTTTTCGGCTCAAGCAGCTTCGGTTTTATCGATTGATTTATTGTCCATATCCAGTTTGCTTCATCGACAATTTGCTTCTCCCACCATCGTGGTAGTTTCGCGAACACTCGGAGTCAGAAGTGTGGGGGAGTTTGGCGTGTATGATTTTAATTTAAAACAACGTATTAACAATGTCAAAAGAAAAAACTCAGTTTTGCAAAATAACACCAGGGTACCCCGAAAAATGCAGGCCAATCCGGCAAGAAGCTGCTGTATGTTTATGCGGCATTCAGATATAGTGTCCAGGTTAAGATATTGCGCCGCGTGCTACGGCATTCATCCGAGTTGCAAAGCCTCAAAAGCGCGCTGCAAAATAAAAAGCGGCCAATGCCAGGTGAATAATGGCCGATGCAAAGCCAATAACGGCTGATGCAAAGCCAATAACGGCTGATGCAAAGCCAATAATAGCAGATGCAAAGCCAATAACGGCCGATGCAAAGCCAATAATAGCAGATGCAAAGCCAATAATGACTGATGCAAAGCCAATAATGACTGATGCAAAGCCAATAATGACTGATGCAAAGCCAATAATGACTGATGCAAAGCTTGTTTTTGCCGGTACTAAAGTGAAAATACCGGCTTTCAACCCTGTTGTCAGGCAGGAAACGGTATTAGCGTGATTAATTCATAAATTAATCAGGTTGGTTATGAACGGCAGCTCTAACAATCTTTGCGTTTTTTGCAAAGATTTTCGACTCAATTGCGTCTATACTTAGGCGTTGCTACTTTCCTCTTTTTCTCAAAACAGGTAACTTTTAACATGCTGCAAGTAAAAACCTCTTCCGGCTTATGGGAAACTTTTTGCGCGCAGATTCTTGCATTTCTAAAAGCCGACTTAGTCGAACTTGTGGTCGAAAGCGACCTTGTCCGCGGCTTCCGTTCCCCTGACAGTCCCGCCCTTTGGATTAGAGATCATTCAGATATTATGCGCGGTGGCAAGTATCTCGAACCGGATGTGCTCAGTGCCGTTAATTGTTTTGCAAATATGCAGGCAGCCAACGGTCGAATATTTGATCATGTTTTGACAAATCCGGGAAAGAATTCAGCCGAGCGCGAAAATTGGGAGAAATGGGTGCGGGTACCGGTTGAGGCTGATGTTGAGTATCGATTCGTCAAAGCGGCTTACCTCGCCTGGCAAGCTTCAGGAGACATTGACTGGCTGCGTGGCATGCTTCCCGCTCTGGAACGCGCCTTAACTTACACGCACACGCATTCTCTGCGCTGGGACAAGCAACACAATCTTGTAAAACGACCGTATACAATCGATACCTGGGATTTCGATTACACAGCCGGGCGCGCAGAATGGCTGAATTTTCAGATCACCGAAGATACATTTTGGGGTATTTTTCACGGAGACAATAGTGGCTTTTACGAAGCCGCGCAACTGCTGGCAAAAATGTATCACGCTAGCGGTCTTAATAGTGATGCTTGTCGCTGGCAAGATGTTGCTCTGGGTTTGCGCACTCGCTGCAATGAATTGCTTTTTAACGGCAGCTTTTACACGCATTTTTTCAAATTAACACCCGTGACCATCGCCGGCGTCGATGAAACCAGGCAATTAAGCTTAAGCACACCCATGGCAATCAACAGAGGCTTGGCCACGCACGATATATCCGTAGCCATTCTTAAAGAATATCAACTTAGAAAAAAAAGCACGGGCGCCTTCGCCGAGTGGTTCGGAATCGACCCGCCTTTTCCTGACGGCATATTCGGAGACGACAAATTAACTGCCGGCACGTATATTAATGGCGGCGTATATCCATTGACTGGCGGCGAACTTTCCCGGGCCGCTTTCGAACACGGTTTTGAACGCTATGGCTACCAGACACTGGAGCAATACCGGCAGATGCTCGCAGATACAAATGCAACTTATTTATGGTATTTCCCCAACGGCGACCCTTCTTCAGAAGAAAGTAGCACCAGCCCGGAAGCCATGCCCACAGATGGCTGGGGTTCTTCAGCCATGCTTTATGCCTTTGTCGAAGGCCTGGCGGGCATTGAAGATCTTGAACACTCTTTTCGTAAAGTACGCTGCTCACCCAGATGGGTTAGTGCCGATGAAGAACAGGTGAGCATCAAAGTCGGTTATGCAGCATCAAAGGCAGCATTCGGCTATCGATTTTCCCATTTAAAAGAAGAGTCAAAAATAAAGCTAATTATAGAGAGCGAAGATTCGGACGTAGCGCTCAATCTTTTGTTGCCGCCCGGTTGCAAGTGCACCTCGCTTATGTGGAATAGCGTCCCTTCGGATTTTGAATTGCGCAGGGTGCAGGAGAGCACATATGTCTGCACCGAGAAAAATGTAAAATCCCAAGCCGAGATTGAAATCAGCTATGTTAAAATTTAGTCTGCTCTATTCATAAATTTTGCCACAGAGTTTCGCTTTTGATTCCTGAGGCTTACTGCAAACAAATCGAATATCTGACCCACTAGTGAAAGGATTGAGATGATTAAGAAAATAGGTCTTATTGTCTGTTTTATGTTCGGCTTCGGAATTGTGGCAGCGAATGCCCAACAAGGCGCAATTTCAAAAAAAGAATACATGGCTTACATTCTGGCAGCCTCTGAACACGGTTGGAATGATCTCGAAGCCTCCCGCGAAAGATGGCGCCAAAATATCGATCTCAAATATGTTTTCGGTTACAACCCGCCGGGCAATGACATCTATCTTGCGGCGTTGTCAGCCAATCTCTATGAAATTACAAAAGAAGAAAAATACCTTGATCGCGCCAGGGAACTTCTCCTTTACTATGGCAACTTCAGAGATGACTTTCCCCCCGACTTTCACAAGACCAGGTCGGAATACGGTGACCATCTTCCCGCACTGCCAAACATCTTCACTTTTGGAAAATATGTGCACGCATACGCCTGTCTGCAAAAACACGGCTCGCTAAGCAAGAAGGAACGAGATATCATCGACGAGAATATTGCTGAAAGTGCGGATTATCTCATCAACTTCCAGGAGTGGGGCCCGATGAACAGGGCGATGCTGCGCGCGGAAGCGCTGTTGTATGGCGCCAAGGTCCTGCCGGATCACCCGAATCAGCATAAGTGGGCCATGCTTGGACAAGCCATTGCCGATGATAACTGGGGGCAATGGGAAATTGAGGATGCAAGCGGCTATAACGCCATTTGGCTTTATTCGCTGCTCGGCTACGCCAGCTATGTTCGAGAGGATGAAAGTCTCTACCGCACCCCGGTCATGAACTATTATTTCAACTATTTTCTTGCCCTCATGAGTCCGGCGGGAATCGTTCCTGATTTTGGCGATTCCTATTTGGGGTCTTCCTGGACCCGAATGATTCCCTTCTTTGAAAAAGGTGCCGCAATTAACAACGACCCGCGGTTGCGCTGGGCAGCGGCTCAGTATTTCCGTAAGTACCTGGATCCCATGCCGGAAAGAAAGAGCATGTTTTTGGCGTTAAACCTCTCCGATGCTTATCTCTGGGCCAATTTTGCTCTGTCGGCGGAAGCTCCGACAGGCGGAAGCCAGGAAGTCCTCGACGACATGGTTGGAAAGAAGGTGGTCTTCAGGAATGGTTGGGATAAGAACAGCACCTACTTGCTGCACAATTACCGAGATGAAGGCGATGGCGGTTGGCTTTTCCGTGAGTATCTGCGCACCACCATTCCCGTCGAAGAAGAAAAAATGCACCATGGCCATTCGGACGAAAACAGTGTTGTTTTATTGATGAAAAACAATACCATTCTGTTGCATGACGGCGGCTATCGTGATTATATGCCGAGCGGTCCGTTTGGCGCTTTCAGAGCGGATTACTACCATAACCGCATCGCCGTGCGCGACGGCAAAATTGCCCTCGGACAAAAAGAGGGCGAATGGCGTTACGCCACCAAGAATCAAGCAGCCGTAGCCGGACAATCCATGCTCGATTTCTTCCGAAACTCAGGTGCATACCGGCAGGTTCGTACGCAAAAGATCGATTTTCTCACCCTCGAACATTATGACATGACCCGAACCCGGGTGATCGATGATAATCTCGGCTATGAGATGGATCGCGTCATCAACTATGTCAAGGATCTGGACTGGTTTGTTGTTTTTGATATTGTCAGGTTTACCAGACCCAACTACCTGACAATGGCGAATCTATGGCATACTCGAAAGATTATTGAGCAGGGTCCCGGCTGGTATGTTACAACTTATGATTCCTTACGCAAGGTGGATGTCAGCGGTGACGAGCGTCTGTTGATCCATTTCCCCTACCGAACAAGATTGCATGAAGGTGTGGAAACGCAGAAGCGCTACTGGCAAGATGAACATGCGATTTATCAGCTCATCGGCCGTCATGGCTACTTAAACGACCTGCAGGCATTTGTAACCGTTCTCATCCCGCACACGAAACAACAAGATGTGCAGAAACTCATGGCGCAAGTTGAGATGATGGACATCGAGCAATTCCCGGCCGCGGTTGGCATTACGATAAATACCGGAACAAAGAAATACCTGGTTGGGGCAAAACTCGATATGCAGAAAGAACTTATCCGCGATTGGCGCCGGCCGATGTACACCTACGACTCCGGGAAAGTTCAATATGGCGATTATGAGACCGATGCCTACCATCTGTTTGTAGTTGAAAACGCGAAGAACATTCACTATGCAATTACCGGTGCCGTCAAAATAAGCCACAACGGCAAGGTACTGCACCAGCAAATTCCGGCAAAATTTGGTTTAAGTTTCGATGGCAGCCCGGACCCGCCGGGCACAGGAAAACTGCGCTATTGGGAAGAGGAAGTCAAAAAATGAAGATCGTTTTAACTTTCTTTAGCCTGAATAAAGTATAAATCCAGAGTGATTCTGCTGTAATATTTTATATTTACAACACTGAGGCATTTAGTCAAATCCAAAGTCAGTATTTTTAACGCGGAGAACACAAAGGACGCAGAGTTAAAAGTACTTAAGTTTTAAAAAATGTTTAACCTTACAGAGTATGGCCGGATTAAGTCATAATTTATGGTCAAAAGCCATGCATCCGGTTGTCACTCAGGAGGCGTCCTTTTGCTAAAGCTAACTGCTGCTAATTAAGAAGATTCCTCCTGAATGCCAAAGGCGCTGTGAATTAAGCAGGATAGTCTCTTTATTTTTTTTACACTGCGAACTCAGCATAAACTGCGGTTTAAAAAAAATTAAAGTTAGTAAAAATCTGTGTTTCATCTGTGGAAATTCGTGAGGATTACTTATTTTGACGCGTGATTGATATCAACTGTACCCACACAGAGCAACATAGAACCAAATTTAAAGTATTTTAATCAATAACCTGCACAAGCCATTAACAGAATTCCACACCACGGAAACGAGACTTTTTCGATGAAAAGAAGACATTTCCTCCAATCTGCCGCCAGCAGCCTGGGCGCTGGGTTAATCGGGTTGCCGGCGACTTTATCGGCAAAGACTGAATTCCAACCTGAACTCCCACAAATAATTAAAAACATTGACCCGCACGATGATGCATTTTGGAAACTGGTACGTGCTCATTTCCCGCTAACAAGAGATAGAATTTACCTTAATACGGCCGGACTGGGCGCCTCGCCCCATGTCTCCATAAGCGCTTTGAAAAACAAAATCGATGCGTTAGAAGAAATCTCTGAAACAGGTCACGAGCACGAACTCTGGCTCAACATAAAAAATCATGCAAGTCAAATATTGGGTTGCAACCCGCAGGAGGTTGCTTACACACGAAATACGACGGAAGGGGTCAACATCGTATGCAATGGTTTGCCCCTGAAACGGAATGATGAAGTCATCACTTCAACCCATGAACATGTCGGCAATATTATCGCATGGTTAGTCCGGCAAAAGCGTGAGGGCATCCGCATGAAGGTATTTGAACCTTCCACCCGTTCTGCCCAGGAAAATATCGACCGGATAGAAAGTCTTATTACAAAAAAAACCAGAGTGTTAAGTCTATCCCACATTACCACCGCAACCGGCCAGGTTTTGCCTCTCAAAGAGATTGGCGAACTGGCAAAAGCACATAATTTATGGTACTTTGTCGATGGCGCGCAAGCCGCCGGCATGATACCATTAAATGTGCATGAAATCGGCTGCCACGCCTATGCGACCAGCGGCCACAAATGGTTGGTAGGTCCGAAAGGCACAGGCCTGCTTTACGTAAAAGAAGAAATGCTGGACACAATCGAAGCCAAATGGGTGGGCGCTTATTCAAATGGCGGTAACTTCGATTTGATTACTGGAGAAGTTCACCTTAATCCGACGGCTCAACGTTACGAGTATGGAACCGTCAGTGTGCCACTCTTTGTCGGTCTCGGCGCAGCAATGGAATTTCTACTTCGAATCGGTCAGTCAAATATTTGGCGGCGCGTTCATGCGATGGGTGCCGCATTATCTGCAGGATTGAGCGACCTGGGAGCCGAGGTGCTCTCGCCCAAACACCCGGACGAGCACAGCGCCATGATAACCTTTCGTTTAAAGAATATTGATCGACATAAACTCCAATCCTTTTTATCTGATGAATTTAAGCTAAGAACCCGCGGGATCTATGAAGGCGGTTTAGAAGGCATCAGAATTTCACTTCATATTTACAATTCATTTGCGGATGTTGCAAAAATATTAGAAGGCGTTAAAGCAGCGAAAAATCTATAGGGGCAACCATGGAAATCGGATTTGTTACAGATGAAATATCACCCGATGTAAAAGAGGCCATTGAAATAGGCGTTTCATGGGGCATTGCCAAATATGAACTGCGTGTGGTCGGAGCAAACAGAATTCCGGACATCAGCGATGCTACGGCAAGACAAATACAAGAGTTGATCGGAAAAAACGAAATCGAAATCACGGCATTATCGCCCGGTACATTCAAAGGGACACTTAAACAAAGTGCCGAGATCGAGCGTGAAATCAGCGAGACTCTGCCGGCAACGTTCGAACTCGCCAAACTTTTCGGTGCCAAAACAGTCATTGTCTTCGGTTTTCAACGATCCCTTGATGACAGTTCAGAAGATGAACAGCAGGCCGTTGACCTGTTTGGCCGTGTTGCTGCAGCCGCACACGCTCAAGACCTGGTCATCGCGGTGGAAAATGAACCCGGATTTTGGTGTGACAGCGGCGCGAATACGGCCCGGATTCTTGCGGCCGTAAACTCACCTGCACTGAGAGCAAATTGGGATCCGGGAAATTCGGTCGGCACGGATGAACCGCCTTTCCCGGATGGTTATCGAGCAATCAAAGATTGGATTGCCAATATCCATGTCAAGGATACGGTCAAAGGCGCTTTGGTCGAATGCGTACCAATCGGCGAAGGCGTTGTAGACTGGCCGGGCCAAATACAAGCGATTATACAGGATCAACCGGTAGCGCATATAACGATTGAAACTCACTGCCTGCCGTTGATCGAAAAATCAAAACAGAATTTACGAGTCGTTCAGGAAATGATTGCAGCATCAATGTAGATTTGCTGCATTCTTTAAATATCATATTATAGTCACTGCATAAGATGCCGGCAAAACCGACTTATCATTTCATTTCTCATTCCCATTGGGATCGCGAATGGTATAAACCCTTTGAGACCTTTCGTCTGGATCTGGTTGAGATGATCAACTCTCTTCTCGACATTTTTGCCAACAACCCGGATTACAAACATTTCGCGCTCGATGGTCAGACTGTTATCCTTGAGGACTACGCCGAAATAATGCCGGAGCGAACGCATGAGCTAAAACAGTTAATTCAGGCTGGAAAAATCTCCATCGGCCCCTGGTACATATTACCGGATGAATTTCTCGTATCCGGTGAATCGACAATTCGTAATCTGCATTTCGGTCGCAAGGCCGGCGAGCCGTATGGTTCGGTTATGCAGATCGGCTACATACCGGATTCATTCGGTCATTTGGCCATGATGCCGGCAATCCTGCGAGGCTTTGACATGGATACCGCCATCGTTTACCGTGGTTTTGGCGGCGAGCCCGGACAAGAAAAATCTGAATATCGCTGGCGCTCTCCGGACGGCTCGGAAGTGCTTATGTTCCACTTACCTCCCAATGGTTACGGCGATGCCTACATCGGTTCAAAAAATTCTCAAACTTATCGAGAAAAGGCTGAGGAATTGAAGGAAATTCTAGACCAACGGGCAACCACGCCACACAGACTTTGCATGAACGGCGGCGACCATCATTTCCCGGAGGAATATCTGCCTGAAGCTTTAAAGGTGATGAGTAGCACGAACCATGGCGTTTTTCTTCATAGCAGCATTCCGGCCTTTGTTCAGGCAGTCAAAGACCATTTAGAGAGGGAGAGAACACCCCTTAAGAGAATAGAAGGTGAATTGCGTTGGGGATTTCGCTACGCATTCGCCGTTCAATCCGGTGTTTTTTCTGCTCGGATGTACCTGAAGCAGGCGAATCATGCTTGTGAAAAACTGCTGACACGCTATGCTGAACCGCTTGCTATCTGGGCAGAATTGGCCAATCGCAAGAATCTCAACAAAATGCTGGCTCAGGGCTGGCGGCTTCTGTTACAAAACCATCCGCACGATTCCATTTGTGGCTGCAGCGTCGATAGCGTTCATCGAGAGATGGTGAATCGATTTGAAAAATGTGAACAAATTGGCCAGGCAGTTGTGGAAAAATCGTTACACCACTTCTTTCCGGACAAAGAAGCCGGCCCGGAAAACATTTTCCTCTTCAACCCATTGTTTCGGCCGGCAAATCGGCCAGTCGAAGTTGCAATGGAGTTTTTCCGCAAACAAATTCTTGTTGGCCTCAATCCAAACGTGCACCCGGAGCCGGCAGCAGCGCTGATTTCAGGCTTTAAAATCCAGGACGCAGACGGCAAAGAAGTGCCGTTTCAGATCACCAGCCATGAAAAGAACGGTCACGGCCTGCGCTATAGCAACGACTCCTACCCATCCAAGCAGTTGGTTGAACGCTTTGAATTGCTTCTGGGCGCGCAAAATGTGCCAAGCCTGGGATTTTCAAGCTATCGGGTTGAGCAATCGGAATCTTTCCCTGCTTATGAATATAATTTGCGCTCAGGAAAAAACTTCCTGGAAAATAACAGTTTGCGAGTGGAAGTGAAAGCAGACGGCGCTTTAGATGTTCTCGACAAGCGTAACAATCAATGGCTCAAAGGCATTCACGTTTTCGAGGATGGCGGTGACGCAGGTGACGAATATAACTACTCCTACCCTGCCGAAGATCGGCTCATCACTTCTACGCAGACGAAATGTGAGATCAATCTTAAAGAAAACGGTCCCCTGCGAGCGGTTCTAGAAATTAAACAAAAGATGAAAATTCCTTCAGGCCTTGCCCCGTCTCGCAAAAGTCGCTCTTCCGAGATGATAGACCTGAAAATTTCAACGGAGATTAAGCTCTATCACAACCAGTCCTGGATTGAATGCGAAACCACTGTGGAGAATTTAGCAAAAGACCATCGCTTCCGCGTTCTTTTTCCCACGGGTTTCAAAACCAATTCCAGCTACGCCGACAGCCAATTTTGTATCACCAAACGGACACATAATCCGATTGAAAATCCTCAAAACTATTTAATTGAAGTACCCAGCTCCGTTCACCCAATGCAACGGGGAGTGACAATTTTGGACCATGACCGCGGTTTGACTATAGCAACGGCCGGCCTGACGGAATATGAATTAAAGACCGATGATCCCGGCTCGCTGGCCATCACGCTGCTACGTAGTGTTGGCCGGCTTTCCGGCGATGATTTACTGACAAGACCCGGCGGCGAGGCAGGTTGGATCACAGAGGCCCCTGAAGCACAATGTCTTGGTCTGCACACATTCAAATACGCTATAATCCCGCACTCAGCATCTGAATTTTTCGACTACGGTTTTGTTAACGAACAGATTGAGTCATTTCTCCTGCCCTGTCGCGCTCAAAGATGCGGTGGAAAGCATGCGATGGACTTCAACCGGTTTGGCTTGACATTAAATCCATCGTCTTTGGTAACCTCGGCTTTCAAAGCTGCTGAAGATTCTCGCGGCTATGTGCTTCGATTTTATAATCCAACCTCTGCTCACGTGCAAGGCAGGCTGGAGTCGGTACGCCCGTTACAACAAGCATTTATAACCCAGCTCAACGAACGTGATGGTGAGCGTATCCCAATTGAGAACCAAAATCAGCTTCAGATTAAAGTTGCGCCTTGCCAAATTATTTCTTTGCGACTTCTTTTTAACCATGATATTGAGTCACAGAAAACATCGCCAACCCAAAAATCAGGTGTTTGAATCATGAGTTCTAAAAATACCGAACATTACAAAAGAGCTTTAAAAATCATCCCCTGGGCGACACAGACAAACGCGAAAAAACTGCAACCCCAATGGGGAGATTCGATGCCGAAATTCATCGACCACGCTCAAGGCTGTCGTATTTGGGATCTCGACAATCATGAATATATTGATTTTCGCTGTGCATTGGGCCCCATTATTCTGGGCTACCAGTATCCAGCAGTAGATAGCGCTGTTCGTGAGCAACTCAAAAAAGGTGTGCTCTACAGCATGGCCAGCCCTCTTGAACTCGAAGCTGCCGAAGCTGTCATGCAAAATGTGCCCTGGATCGAGCAAATCCGTTTCATGAAAACCGGCGCTGATGCCTGCACGGCGTGCACCCGTCTGGCCCGGGCTTACACAGGACGCGAACACATTCTCACAAGCGGTTACCATGGTTATCACGATTGTTTCGCCCTGGAATGGCCGAACCACGGCGCGCCGCAAGTTCTCAGGGACACTGTTCATGAAATTCGTTACGGTGATCTGGATGCGGTAGATTTGGCCTTTGACCTGTTTCATGAGCAATTGGCGGCTGTGATCGTTGCCCCTTATGAATGGAATGAAGACACCGGCGAAAAATATCTACAACGATTACGAGACAAATGCGACCAATATGGCACGCTTTTGATTTTCGATGAAGTGCTGACCGGATTTCGGCTTGCCCGGGGTGGCGCCCAGGAGTATTATGGCATTACGCCGGACCTGGCCGCATTTGCCAAGGCTATGGCAAATGGCTATCCCATCTCAGCGTTCGCAGGCAAACGCGAATTCATGCAAACTCTCAAAAAGACCATTATAACAACAACATACGCAGGGGAAACACTCTCTTTGGCAGCTACAAAAGCGACCATGGGAGTGATGAAAACTGAGCCGGTTCACGAACACATCAACAAACTGGGCAGGCAGCTTTATGACGGTTTTGCCGAAATCATTAAAGAAGCAGATGCACCGGCTTACGCCGCAGGGCTCTCCCCTGCTCCCTACATCCAGTTCAACCTGGTAGATGACGAAAAAAACGCAGCATGGCAAGACCGGTTGTTTTCAGAGCTGTTTGCAATGGGTATTTTCCCGAGTGAACGCTGGTTCATCAATTATTCACACAAACCGGAAGATATTGACCAAACGCTTGATGCCGTGCGTCGCGCAATGCTGAAGTTGACGGCCAAAGCTCAAATCAAGTAAACTATCTAACGTTATAAATTCGCAATTTATGGTCAAACTTCATACACCGGATTGTCACTCAGGAGGCGTCTTTTTAGCTTGGTAAACCTCTGTAAATTAACAAGATTCCTCCTGAATGACAAGGGCGCTATGAATTATTCAGGCTTGTAGAAAATCTCACAAAAAAGCTTTGACGCTGAGAAACTCGATGTTCTTTATGACTTCTATATTAACGTGAGTTCGATGTAACGGGACACCTCTGTGTGAACATAAAAAAGGACTTGTCATTTCGAACCACGACGTCTTTTTGTCGTGTGTGAGAAATCTGTGCGGATAGATGAGAATCGATGCCAAACATTTGTTTTTGCGGTAATAAAATTGCTCATTCCGGATTTCTCCGCCGAAAGAACCGGCGTTCGAAATAACGCCTTCTTTTGGCTTTTGGGGACGGTCCCGACAGAATCCTGCGGGTTTGTACAGTCACGCGTTATGTCGAACTCACGTTATATTAAGTCTTTAATGGCCGTTGGTCAAATGAGCCAACGCCTCACAACCAAATTGCGAAAGGATTTCAGTGCCGAATAACGAAATTAAATATTTTGACAGTTTTGCCGCCATCGGACGAAGAGCTGGTAAAGATCCCGAAGCTCCGTGGACAACGGAGTCGTTGCTGGCTGAGATGGAACGATGCCGGGTACACGGCGCCCTGGTTTTTTCACACCTGGCCAAGGAAGTACATCCTGTGACAGGCAATCCGATTGCCAGTGAGGCTTGTAAAAATAATTCCAGACTGTTTCCTTGCTGGACGGCAATTCCGCACCATACCGGCGAATTTCCACATCCAAATGACCTTTTGATGGAAATGCAGAAAAATGGTGTGCGAGCGCTCAAAATTTACCCGCGTCTCTACAAACACGCTGTAGACAATGACACGTTGGGTCAATTATTGGCTGCCTTGCAGGAAGCCCAAATATTGCTAATTGTCGACCGTGGAGAGTTTGAGCAAACAGTTCAGATCGAGTGGGAAGAAATTGCCTGGATTTGCCAGGATTTTCCGAAGCTGCCTTTGTTGCTGCATAATGTTCGTTGGGAAGCAACACGTCGCCTCATCGTCCTTGCGAGAAGATATCCCAACATACATTTCGAATTCTCCAATTATCAGGGCAATCGTATGCTGGAGTTCTGGTGCAAGCAAATTGGCCATGAGCGGCTGCTATTTGGTAGTGAAGCTCTTGAAAAAAGTATCGGTGCTGCCAGGGCGTATATCGATTATTCAGATCTGATGATTGAGCAAAAGCGCGCAATCGCCGGAACAAATTTACAAAGATTGCTGGGCTTATCTGACCCGCCTCCGCCCTATTCGGGAAATATCCCCGAAGATCTAATCTTGCGACAAGCTTTATCCGGGCAACCTATTTCCGACATGACGGTCATCGATGCCCATGCACATATCCTGGCAAAAGGCACCCACGGCGCAGCGATGGTAGCAATGCCGGAGGGCGATACGAAAGGTGTGGTGGAGCGTAATCGCAAACTCGGCGTTAATAAGACTTGCGTCAGTGCCTGGACGGCGATCTGGACCGACTACAAATTAGGCAACGAAGATACCAGGCTGGGCATTGAGGCGTTCCCGGAAGAAATCGTTGGCTATGCCGCTCTTGATCCTAATTATGTCACAGACTGGGATGCGGAATGCAGCTACTATTACGAAGAGTGTGGTTTCCAGGGAATGAAACCGTATTGGCCCAGAAGCGGGCGGCCTTACAACGACCCGCTTTATGAGCCCTGGTGGAAATATGGCAATGAACATCATTTGTTCGCCCTCATGCATCCATCTGACAATTTTAAAGAAGAGATGCTCGACCTGGCGCCTCGCTTTCCAAATGTCAATTTCCTGCTGGCGCATTCAGGATGGAGCTGGAAGCAGGCCCGTTTACACGTCGAGCTCGCAAAAAAATTCCCGAATTGTTTTCTGGAGATCACGTTCACTTCGGTCACCAATGGTACCATCGAATATATGGTACGGGAAGTCGGCTCCGAACGCGTCTTATACGGGTCCGACGCACCCATGCGCGATCCATTCCCACAATTTGGCTGGGTTGTCTACGCGGACATTTCCGAAGAAGACAAAAGGAATATTTTGGGCAGAAACATGGAGAAAATTTTATCCGCGGTAACTTTCAGTAAATAGATTCTATTTCCACCGACTCCTTAACGAGAGGATGTTATGCAGAACAGTTCGCTTAAAATCAAGATGAAATTCTTTTCAACAAGTTTCATAATCCTATTTTCTTCATTCCTTCTAACAAATTACGATGCTATGGCACAAAACTCTAAAACCCAAATTTATGCTGCGGTCTTGTCAAATCTTAGTTATACCGTCGGCGCTAAAAACCCGGGCGTGGGCCTGTTTGTAGGCGATGAAAACGGCAATGAGTGGAAAAATATCGCTTTCAGTAATATGCGTAGTTTTGCTATTGAGATATTTCCGGAACACGGTGAGGGCCTGTTCTACACGGCCAACGGCAATGGTGTCATTGTCAGCCGTGACGGTGGTAAATCGTGGCGAGTTACCAGTGGCTGGGAAGTTACTGAAGTGCTGGAAGCGGCTGCTGTTCCCAACAACCCGCAAGTTCTCTACGTGGGGACTGCATACGGTTTATGGAAATCCACTGAATACGGTGAAAATTTGCAACAGCTCACCGGGAGATTTGTTAACAGCGTTCATCTTGACATTGAGGATGCAAGCCGTATTTATGTGGGGGAAGAGAACGGTTTGGTCATAAGCCGGAATGCCGGAAAGTCGTTTAAACAGGTTAAAAACCTTCCCCATGCTGTGAATCATATTGCTCAGGATAGCGCCAACCCTGATCGACTCTATCTTGGCACTGAAGATCATGGGTTGTTCGCTTCTATTAACCGCGGAAAATCCTGGCAACAAATAACCGGTGCCGCGCAAACTGGCACTATTTATTCCATAGCAGTGGATCCTAAAAATCCCGGGATCGTCTTCGCTTCGACCTTCGCCGACGGCATCCTGCGCAGTCTCGACCGCGGTAAAACATGGCAAACCATCACAGACGGCATCGATGACATCCCGGTGTATAAGATTGTCATCCATCCGCAGGACTCGAGTATTATTTATGCCGGCACCGTTAATCGCGGCATATTAAGGTCAACAGACGCTGGTGAATCCTGGAAACAATTCGCCTTAGATGGCACACATGTTTGGGAATTGGAAATTAAATAGCCGGATAGTTATCAAACTGGTGAACGCCAGAAGGCAAAATATTTAAGCAAAAATGAAAAGGTCAACCGATGAAACATATTCTTCCCATCATCTTAATGCTAACGATGAATTTAACAGGTAGCGAAATGCCCAACGCCGCAGACCAACAGGCTTTTAGACTTCGTCAGAAAAAATTGATGGAGCACTATGCAGCAACTGACAGTGACAGAGCTAATTTTTTTCAAATTGCCGCGAGACTCAAAATGGGGCAGGAAATCGAGCTGTGCCGGATAGATTTTATGGCTCGTCTTGAAGAACCTTCGGGGGACATGTTCTATAATCTACCCATG
>JAJDAG010000085.1 GCA_029262005.1 Candidatus Zhuqueibacterota bacterium
GCACATTTTCGATAAATTTACCCAGGCGGACGCGTCAACCACCAGAAAATTCGGCGGCACAGGTCTCGGGTTGGCCATCTCCACACAGCTTGCAGAGTTAATGGGTGGAACCCTGGAAGCAGAAAGCAGAGTCGGTGAAGGCTCAACGTTCACGCTCTGTCTCACCCTGCCCCTGGATCGCCAACAACCCGAACCGAAACCGAGCACGGAAGTGCAGGAACAACCGCAAGTCACACAGATATTTACAGAAACAAAGCTGCTAATTGTTGAGGACAACCCAACCAATCAAAAAGTAGCAGGTAAGATGCTCAAGAAACTCGGTTGCACCATCGATATCGCCAATCACGGCAAGGAAGCAGTGGAAAAAGTAAAGACCAGGGATTATGATTTGGTTTTTATGGATTGCCAAATGCCGGTCATGGATGGATTCGAAGCCACGGCTGCTATTCGGGAGTGGGAGAAAGAGATGCAAAAATCAGAAACGAACGAACGCTATGCAAATTTGAAATTTAGGATTCCCATCATCGCCATGACAGCCAATGCGATGAAAGGAGACAGAGAAAAATGCATTGTCGCCGGCATGGATGATTATATTTCAAAGCCGGTGAATGCAAAAAAAATACAGCAGGTGTTAGAAGGATGGTTAAATCAATATGAAAATTCAAAAGCCATATAGAGCATTCCTTAGTCTGATGGCCGGAGGATATTGCATTTTAACCGCTTCGCTACCTCCGCTCTTCAGTCAGACCACAGAGTCAATTATCTATGGCGTTGAAGAAGGTTTGCCGACGAATTTGACCAAAGCCACAATTCAAGATGACCAGGGCTTTATCTGGATTGCCACCGACGGAGGTTTGGTAAAATTCGATGGCAAGCAGTTTACAACCTATACCGAAGGATTGCCGAGCTTGTACATCAAAGACCTGCTGCTGACCAGGGATAATAGACTATTGATCTTGTCGGACATGGGGCTCAATGTTGTGGTCAAAAAAAACGGCGCCTATTCATTTAACACAGTTATTCCCGGACACGAACAATCAACCGATTCTACCTTAAATTACCCAAAAAGTATTTATGAAGACAAAAAAGGCATCTTGTGGATTGGAGAAACAGACGCGATTGTCAAGTTTCAAAATAACCGGTTAAAAAGATACAATTTTGATAAAAAATATAGAGCAAACAGTTATACACGCGCTTTTTTGTTTGTTGAAGACAGCCACGATCGCTTAATTGCATCTTCCCACCAGGGGTACTTATTTTATTATGATCGTGATTCAGATCTATTTATTCCTATCACGCTACCAAAGCCGGGATTGCAATCCACGATTGGTGCACTCATAAAAAGAGAAGATGACAAATTGTGGCTCGGCGGAAGTGCAGGCATATTCGAATTGGACTTACGCCAGGGATTTGACAGTGTTTCTACCAGGAAGCTGTTTAAGCTAAAAGACGTTACCACTTTTAGCCAAAATAAAGAAGGCGATATCTTCATAAGCGTCTCCAAAGTCGGTTTATATTTTATTGACCATACACACTCCAGTACATATCCTCGATCATACTCAAATCAAACATTCGGTTCGATTAATGATTTGTATCCACATGCAGACGGTTCAGTATGGCTAAGCACTGACAATGGCATCGCCTTTCTCTACCCGCCATATTTTTCGAATGTGATTGAATACACAAACTTTGCGGTTCAGTCTGTTACCAAGGCTCACAATGGAACTATTTTGACCACCGACGGCATCTCAGTTTTCAAAATCAATGCGACGAAAACAGAAAAACCAAAAATTCAAATAGCATACGAAAACGAGCAGGAAGAAAATGCACCTCTTATTGCATCTATTGCCGGCAGTGGCGATGAGTTGTGGCTCGGAGATATTAACGGCGATGTAACTTATATTCGAAATGAACACAGTAAGAAGTTCAGCCTGCCAAGGCGAAGCGCCATCATGTATCTTTTTGTCGATAAAGGCAAGAATCTCTGGGTATGTCAGGATGGCTCCAATGGGGTATTCAAAATCGATACAAACTTTGAGTTGACATACTATTCAGCCTCTCAGGGTCTAAGCAATCAACTCAACGTCGTTAAGGAAAATGAGCAGGGAATTCTATATGGCGCAGGCAAAGGAGATGCGCCCTTTCTGTTCAGATACGACAAACGTTTGGACCACTTCATTCAGATGAGCGAAAAAATTTCTAGCACGAACGACTCAATGATAGAATCCTATGATCTTGCCATTGGCAAAGATGGAAAAATTTGGCTGGGAACCAGTCACGGCTTGCTATATTTAGAAAACAACTTAGCCTATCCAGTTCAGGAATTCAACAATGTTTATAAATTAGCGGTTAAATCCGTGACGGTCGATTCATTTAATAATGTCTGGATCGGCACAGATCGTGGCCTGTTTCGATATTCGAATAACGAAGTTATACCGTTTTGCCGCAAAGACGGCCTTCCCAGCATGACCATGACCTTCAGATCGCTAATAATTGACCAACTCCAGAGACCCTGGGTTGGAACTTATGGCGGGCTTTCTTGCTGGCAAGGAAAGTCAAACAATAAAGAGAAGACCGCCGCACCGATTTTCACAACTTTGAGCATCAACGATAACCGTATTGAGCCGTTCTCAAATAATTTGCGGAGCTTCCCGAACAAGTCTTTCCTAAAAGCTTCCCTTGTATCGCTCTCGTATCCCGCAGACGATATTTTGTATAAATACCGGGTAGAAGGGGTGGACAAGGATTGGAGCCCAGCCACCGATCAAGCCAAAATTATTTATCCACACTTTGCGGAGGGCACCTATTCCCTGCAGGTGAAAGCGCAGCAAACCGGCTATTTCTGGAGCGACGCGCAGAAATTTTCATTCACCATCCTGCCGGCACGATACAAATCGTGGTGGGCGATTATTCTTTATATTGTCGCTGGCTGTCTTTTGTTGGCGTTTGCAGTACAGCTTAGAAATGCAGTTGTGGGAAAAAAACATGCTGACCACGCGCTGCGCTCGATTGTCGAGGGAACGTCTTCGGTTACCGGCAGCAAGTTTTTCCGATCGCTGGTGCGACACCTTGCCGTTTCCTTGCAAGTGCAGTACGCCCTTATTACCGAATGCATCGGTGCCAGGAAAACACGGGTTCGAACGCTGGCATTCTGGGACAGCAGCGATTTTGGTGGAAATTTTGAGTATGACCTGGCGGGAACTCCCTGTGAAATCGTTATGAATGGAAAGATATGTTTCTACAACCAGGATGTGCAGACCGAGTTCCCTCAGGATAAAGCTCTGGTCGCGATGGGCGCAGAAAGTTTCTTGGGCCACCCGCTTTTTGATTCCACCGGCAACGTTCTCGGGCATTTATATGTGCTTGACGAAAAGCCCATGAAAGATGATCCACGAAAGCTGTCGATCTTCCAAACTTTTGCACAGCGTGCTAGCGTGGAGCTTGAACGACAAAAAACGTTTGTGGACTTGCAAAATGCCAAGCAAGCAGCCGAAGCGGCCAACGTTGCCAAGAGCGAATTCCTTGCCAATATGAGCCACGAAATCCGCACGCCCATGAATGGCGTTATGGGCATCACCGAACTTTTACTCGACACCGATCTCTCAGATGAACAGAAGGAATACGCAGAAATCATCATGCGGTCTTCCGATTCATTACTGGCAATCATCAATGACATTCTGGATTTTTCCAAAATTGAAGCCGGTAAACTGCAAATTGAACCGATTCCATTCGACTTGAAGCAAAAGGTGGCAGAGGTTGCATTGCTGACAAAAGCCAAAGCAGACGCAAAAGGGATTGAATTGGTGACACGCTACGAGCCTGACTTACCTGAAAGGCTAATAGGAGATCCCGGTCGGATCCGGCAGATCATAACCAATCTAACGGAAAATGCCATCAAGTTTACGGAAAAAGGGAACGTACTCATCTCCGTCAAACAAACCGATTCTGCTGAGAATCGCGTGACTTTAGAAATATTGGTGCAGGACACAGGCATTGGTATTCCCCAGGACAAGCTTGAGCACATTTT